>JBJTSM010000571.1:0-3511 GCA_046076685.1 Planctomycetia bacterium
GGTCGTGGGCCAGAAAATGCCAGGTCAGAAGCCCCGCCACCGTGAGCAGAGGCAGCAGGAAATACTGGCCGAATCCCAACGCATCGAGCAGATGGCGGAGCCAGACGTCGGCGCCGTTGCGGGGCGAACCGCGGCCCATCATGAGCACGCCCCCCTCGTAAGCCAGCACGAGCGGCAGCGTGAAAACGAGGCTCGTCAGCGGCGTGCGGGAGAGTTGCCAGTAGCTGTCTTCCGCCGTGCCGGCGGAATCGAGATCGCCCGACTCCGCGGCAGCGCCGGCCAGTTCGTCCGGCAGGGGTTCTCCCAGCGGCAATCCGTCGGGAAAAAGAGCCTCATGCACCGGATCACCGGTTTCTGGGATCGACGCGGCGGAGAATCGCCCGTCTTCGCGACCATCCTCTGCGGCGTTGGGTGAAAATCGCGTCATGCGCTCCTCGTTCGCGGTCGCCAGACAGCATAGCTCAGGGGCGAGGCGCGGTTTCGACAATGCTTGCACTGCTGTCAAAAAATTTTCGAGCGCGAAACAACGCTTGTGTCGGCGGTTTCGCGACGGCCATCGCCGCGTGAGAGACGCACGCCGTCACGCGTCCTTGACATCTTCCGTGCGCTTCACAGAATGACCCCTCATCGGGCGAACGTGACCGGCAGACATGAAGGTCGCGTCGACGCGTTCTCCCGAGAAATTGCAACGCACACCTGACGAACAATCGTCTCGAAAATCTCGGGGGCGACGACTGGAGGGAGCGACAGTCGGCGACTTTGGTCGTGGCCTGGATGTCCCCCCGGTTTCGAGCGATGGTCGGCAGTGCGTGAACCCCGCCTCTAACACGGTTTCGGGCCGTATTTCCGGGTCCGTTGCCGGCCGTTGGGGCCCGGACGACGTCGGGGTGTTTTTCCGAGAGGCTGGCGGGCGGATAGAATCGCGGCGTTCGCCTCCGGGTATGAAACGCTATGGCACGATGCCTTGTCGGATGTGGGTCCAACGTCGGCAACCGGCGTGATTATCTCGATCAGGCGCTCGAGTTGCTGCGGTACATGCCCGGCGTCACGCTGGAGAGCGTCAGCCGCTACCGTGACACGCGTCCGATCGGCGGACCGCCGGGGCAGCCGGCGTTTCTCAACGCCGCCTGTCTGCTCGAGACCGATCTTGCGCCGCACGACGTGCTCGGCATGCTGGCGGCGGTGGAAAACACGCTCCATCGCGAGCGCAGCGAACGGTGGGGGCCGCGGACGGTCGACCTCGACCTGCTCTTGTACGAAGACGTGGTCCTCGACACCGACAGGCTGACGCTTCCCCACCCGCGGATGGCCACCCGGCGGTTCGTGCTCGAGCCCTGCGTCGAGATCGCGGCCGATTTCGTGCACCCACTGGCGGACTGCCGGCTGGATTGCCTGCTTGAAAGCATTTCGTCGGCGCACCCGCACGTCGCGGTGGTGGGCGTGCCGGGGTCGGGGGCGGACCTCGTGGCGGCGGCGATCGCCGATGCCACGCTTGCGCGGCTCGTGCACGCCCCGGCGGAATATGCCCTGGTCGGCGGGATGACGCCGCGGTCGGAGACGCTGCGGGGCGAGCCATCGTGGCTGCGGGCGGTCGAGGCCTGCGCCGGGCCGCTGGCAGCGGCGGAGTGGCCGCAGGATCCGCATGGCACCGTGGCCGACTATTGGCTGCCGACGCTGCGGTTGGCTGCGGCCGACGCGCTCGCGGCTGGTCCGTTCGGAGCATTCGAACCGCGGTTCGCGGAGGTTGCCGCCACGACCGTGCCGCCGCAGGTCGCCATCCTGCTGGTCGTCTCCGCGGAGGTGCTCGAGGAACGGATCGCGTTTCGTTCCCGCCAGTCGGGCGGTCACAGCGACACTTTCGCCGATCTTCCGATCGCGGCGGCGGACAGTCCCGCCATCGGCGGCACGCTCGGCACCGCGGTGTGCACAAACGTGGAGAAGTTGGTGGCCCGGTCGCTGCTGCTGCAGGACCGCCTCATCACGGCGCTTCGCGGCAAGAATCCCGTCGACGCGCTGCGGCCCGCGGCCGTGGTGACGATCGCGGCCGAGGATCTCGGCCAGGCCGTGGGCGAAGCGGTGGCCGCCATCGAGGCGATGGCGTGATGCACAAGGTCGTGCACGATCCTGTTCACATGCGGGCGCTCGTCGCCGAAGCGCGGGCCGCCGGTCGGCGCGTGGGGTTCGTGCCGACGATGGGGGCGCTGCATGCCGGCCATGCGAGCCTCGTGGCCCGCGCGGCGCGTGCGTGCGATGCCGTCGCCGTCTCGATCTTCGTGAACCCTACGCAGTTCGGACCGCAGGAGGACTTCGCGAGGTATCCGCGGACGCTCGCGGCCGATGCGGCGTTGCTCGAGCCGCACGGAGTCGCCTGGATCTACGCGCCCGAGGCGTCGGCGGTGTATCCACCGGGGGATGCCACGCGGGTTGTCGTGGGCGGGCCGGCGGTGCCGTTCGAGGGAGAGCGGCGGCCCGGGCACTTCGAGGGCGTGGCCACGGTGGTCTGCAGGCTGTTCCTCGCCGTGCCGGCCGACGTGGCCTACTTTGGCGCGAAGGACTGGCAGCAGACGCTCGTCGTGAAGCGGATGGTCCGCGATCTCGGCCTGCCGATCGAGATCGTCGTCTGCCCCACCGTGCGCGAGGCCGACGGCCTGGCGATGAGTTCACGAAACGCCTATCTCTCCGCCGCGGAGCGTCCCCGCGCCGTCGGACTGTGGGAGAGTCTCCGGCGGGCGGAGCAGCTCTGGTCGGCCGGCGCCGCCAGCCACGAGATCGAGCAGGCGATGGCCGATGCGCTGGCGGCTCGTGGGATCGCCGTCGACTACGCGGCGGTCGTCGATCCAGAATCGCTCGAGCCGCTCGGCGCCGACGCCGCGCGGGCGGTGGCCCTCGTGGCCGGCCGCCTGGGCTCGACCCGCCTGATCGACAATCTGGAGCTTCCCGCCCGCTGATGCTCTCCACCCTCTTTCATATTCCGACGCAGATCACCCTGGGCGGCGTGGTGCTGCCGCTGGCCGGCTTGGGGATTCTTTTGGCCCTCTGGGCGGCCGTGGCGGGCGTGATGCTCCTTCGCACCGCCGCCGCGCACGGCACGCGCGCCGCACTGGAAACCCTGGGGCCGCCGCTGGCGATCACCGGGGCGGCGATTCTCTGGCTGCTGCCGGCGCTCGACGACGGGCAGGGCGTGCCGGTGCGGGGATACGGGGCGATGCTGCTTGTGGCCGCGGCGGCCGGCACCTGGCTATCGATCCTGCGCGGCCGACGCATGGGCTTCGATGCCGACACCATCCTGGCACTCGGCATGGAGGTGTTTCTCTGGGGCATCGTCGGCGCCCGGCTGTTTTACGTCATCGAATACCACGGTCAGTTCTTCGGTGGAGGCCGGTCGTGGCTCGAGTCGCTCTTTGCCGTGCTCAACGTGGCGGCCGGCGGGCTGGTGGTGTTCGGGGCCTTGCCGACCGCGGCGCTGGCCGCCTGGCGGTTTGCCGCACGCCGAGGGCTCTCGCTGCCGCGG
>JBJTSM010000572.1:0-4083 GCA_046076685.1 Planctomycetia bacterium
CACGTGACCGGCGGCGGCTGAACGCCCGCACGCCACGAAACCTCGTGATCTGAAAGCGGGTGAAACCGGCCCGATGGGCCCCCCGCCCGCGGCGGATCATGCCCGACAGTGCGGCTATCTGCGGGCATCGAGCGAGCGAACCTCGCGATAGGCGAGAATCCTCTCGTCGGCGGTGACGAGCGTGAGGTCGTTGATTCTTGCCGTGGCCACGAGCATGCGGTCCGCCGGATCCTTGCGAAACCGCCCCGGCAGCTTGTAGGCCTCGATCGCCACGCGATGATCGACGTCGATGCTCCGGGCCTCCATCGAATCGACGGCGGATCGCACCCAACGGTCGAGGCTGCCTTTGAGTTCGAGCAGCCCGCCGGACACGAGCCGGGCGATTTCCAGGGAAGAAACCGCGGAGATGCACAGTTCTTCACTGGTCGTCTCGAGGATCGCCCTGGCCTTCTTGCCGATGGCGTCCGGCTGCTCCTGCGTCCAGATCCAGACGTGCGTATCGAGAAGAAAGCTCACGATCCAGCTTCCCAGTCGGCCGAAAAGTCGGCGTGCACGATGTCGCCCTTGATCCGCATCCGCCCCCGTTGCCTGCCGAACCGTCTGTTCGGCGTTGGCTCGCGAACCGGTTCGATGCGGGCGAGCGGTCGACCACGGCGCGTGACGATGATCGGCTCGGCGGTCCGCTGCGCCTCGCGCAACAAGGCGATGCAGTTGGCCTTGAAGGTGGAGAGAATGACGGTCTTCATGACCCTATCGTACCAGACCACATGACCTGGTCAAGAAAAGGCTCTCGTATGGCCGCATGCCAGCCCGATCGCGATGCGCAACGTCATGGCTCGCGGGCTCAGCCCGTCACCGCTTCCTCGAGCTTCGCCGCCGGCACGGGGAACTGCTCGGCGAGTTCGGCCACCTCGCGGCGGGTCGTCTCGACGACGGCCGCGTCGCCCGGGCTCTTCAGCGCCCGGAGGATCCAGGCGGCGATCCGCTTCATCTCGTCGGTGCCCATGCCGCGGGTGGTGAGCGCGGGCGTGCCGAGCCGGATGCCCGAGGGATCCATCGGCTTCCGCTCGTCGTAGGGGATCATGTTCTTGTTGCAGGTGATCCCGCACCGGTCGAGCGTCTCCTCGGCGAGTTTGCCACCGAGGCCCAGCGGCGTGACATCGACCAGCATCAGGTGGTTGTCGGTGCCGCCGCTGACGAGCTTCACGCCGCCGGCCGCGAGCGCCTCCGCAAGCGCCTTCGCGTTGGCGATCACCTGCTTCCCGTAGGCCTTGAACTCGGGACGGAGCGCCTCGGCGAAGGCCACGGCCTTGCCGGCGATCACGTGCATGAGCGGCCCGCCCTGCTGGCCGGGGAAGACCGAGCGGTCGAGCATCTTGGCGTCGGCCGCCCGGCACATGGCGATGCCGCCGCGCGGGCCGCGGAGCGTCTTGTGGGTCGTGCTCGTGACGAAGTCGGCCACGGGCACGGGGTTGTCGTGGAGGCCGGCGGCCACGAGGCCCGCGTAGTGGGCCATGTCCACCATCAGCTTCGCGCCGACCTCGCGGGCGATCTCGGCGAAGCGGCCGTGGGGGATCTCCCGCGGGTAGGCGCTCGCGCCGGCCACGATGAGCTTCGGCTTGTGCTCGCGGGCCAGCCGGGCGATCTGGTCGAAGTCGAGCCGGTGGTCCTCGCGGCGCACGCCGTAGTGCACGAACCGGTAGAGCACGCCCGAGGCGTTGAGCTTCATGCCGTGGGTGAGGTGACCGCCGTGGGCGAGGTCGAAGGCGAGCACGGTGTCGCCCGGGGCGATCGCCGTCATGTAGACCGCGGCGTTGGCCTGGCTGCCGGAGTGGGGCTGCACGTTCACGTGCTCGGCGCCGAAGAGGGCCTTGAGCCGCTCGCGGGCGAGATCCTCCACCTTGTCGACGAACTCGCAGCCGCCGTAGTAGCGGTGGCCGGGGTAGCCCTCGGCGTATTTATTGGTGAGCACGCTGCCCACCGCCTGCATGACCGCAGCGCTCGTGAAGTTCTCGCTGGCGATCATCTCGAGCCCTTCCTGCTGCCGTGTCTGTTCCGCGGCGATCGCCGACCACACCTCCGGATCATCCTGTTCGACGAAATTGGGCGTGCCGTTCATCGGTATTCTCCTGCGGGGGCTGGGGGCCTTGGCTGCGGCCGGGGGCTGGCCGGCGACGAGCCTGACCACCGGATTGTGGGCATCCGGAGCGGGAGCGTCAACGAACCTTCACCAAGACCCGTCACCAAGAGCCGTCCATCAGCAGCGGCTCGGGCATGAAGGTCACGATCGGGATCAGAAACGACAGCACTCCGAGCACCGTGCGGGCGAGCCCCAGCGGCCGGCCGTCGGAGCGGATCGGCGGATGATCGGTGCCGAGGAGCGTCACGATCACCACCATCGCGATCCAGTTGGTGCGGCCGAGGATCACGATCGCGGCGATCGCGGCGATCAGGATGCTCCGCGCGATCCAGTCGGACCGGCGGCCGAAGATCGCGTGGCTCACGTGGCCGCCGTCGAGCTGACTGACGGGGATCATGTTGAGCCCGGTCACCAGCAGCCCCACCCAGCCCGCCATGAAGAGGGCGTTGGGCACGATCGTCGCGTGGGCGGCGATTTCGGGCCGGACGACCGCGAGGATGCCACGGGCGAGCGGCGGCATCGCGAACGGGCTGTGCTTTGCCGCCTCGCCGGTAAAGAGCCCGACGGCGAGGATCGGCAGGGCGACGACGAGCCCGGCCAGCGGCCCGGCCAGCGCGATGTCGAAGAGCTGCCGGCGGTTGGCCCGGGAGCCTTCCATCCCGATCACGGCCCCCATCGTGCCGGTGAGCAGCACCGGCACGGGAATGAAGAACGGCAGCGTGGCCGGGATCCCGTGCAGCCAGGCGGCGATGAAATGCCCCGCCTCGTGCGCCCCGAGCACGGCCAGCACCGCCACCATATAGAGGAGGCCGCGCCGCCAGTGCTCCGCCAGCTCCAGGCCGAACCGGTCGTCGAAGCCGAGCAGCTCCGCCTGCCAGCCGGACACTCCCGCAGCGAAGGTGGTGATGCAGGTGAGCAGGAAGAGCAGCACCTGCAGCCGGATGGGCGCACGTCGAGCGGGCACCCGCACATCGGGAGAGGACGAACCGCCGGTCTCGAAACCGTGGGAAAGCGGCTGCATCTTCCCCACGATACAGGAATCGCCAGCGGACTGGTAAGCTGCAGGAGGTCGGCCGCCGGGCCGAGCCGCGGAGAACCGAACCAACCGTGAGCGCGTTCGCGAGGGAGTTTCCATGTCGTTCGTGACTGCCAGCCGCCAGTATCTGCCAGAGCTCCTGCATTGCGTCGTCCGCAAAGCCACCCGCACCGCCGTCGTCGTCACCGCCGTCGCCGGGCTGCTTGCCGGCGAACAGTTCGTCGGACATGGCTTCGCGTCGGCCCGCGCCGCCGACCGCACCGTGCTGGCCGTCGTCACCTGTGACAGCTACGCCGACCTCAAGCGGCAATTCGGCTGGCTCGGAGCGCAGATCGGCCAGCCTGGTCTCGCGGGCATGCTCGAGTCGGTGATCCTGATGGCCACGCAGGGCCGGGGGCTGGCCGGGCTCGACGTGAAGCGGCCGTGGGGCGCGGTCCTGACGACCGACGGCACCGACATCGCCGTGCACGGCTTCGTGCCGGTCAAGGGTCTCGACAAACTGCTCGGCTCGCTGCAAGGCGTGACCGGCCCGGCCGAGCGGTCGGGCGACGTCCGCAGCCTCACGTTGCCCAGCGGCATCGCCCTCGACGTCGTCGAGAACAATGGCTGGGCGATCGTGTCGCCCCAGGGCTTCGACGTCGAGGCGGTCGATCCCGCGCCGCTGTTCGGCCCGCTGGCGGAGAATTACACGCTCGGCATCGAGCTGTTTCCCCACCTGCTGCCCGAGGCGCTCCGCGAGCAGCTCCGCATGCTGATCGAGCAGGGCGTGGCCACCGCCGGCGAGCAGGGGCAGCCGTTCGACGCCCGGGCGCTCGCCGCCGCGCTCGACAGCCTGGCCGACACCGAGTCGCTGGCCCTCGGCGTCGCGATCGACACCGAGAAGGATCGGCTCTTCATCGAGAATCGC
>JBJTSM010000573.1:0-9135 GCA_046076685.1 Planctomycetia bacterium
GCGAGCTGCGCGACGCCCTGCCCGCCGGCGTGCGGCAGATCTGGGACGACGTCGACCCCCGGGGCAACGCCGAGTTTTCCGCGACCGTGCGGTATCACGTGAAGGCGCGACGCACCGAGGTCGAGCTCCACGCCACGCCTCAGGGCGACACGGTGTCGATCGAGCCGGCCTGGTTTCCCTATCGGCTGGAACGGCTCCGCGGGCAACTGCACTGGAAGGATGGCCTGCTTTCGTTCGACCGCGTCCGCGGCACGCACGATCGCACGACCGTCAGCGCCGGCGGCATCTGCCGGTTCATTCCGGGTGGGGGCTGGCACGTGTCGTTCAAGCAGCTCTCCGCCGATCGCTTCCGCGCCGATCACGACGTGCTGCAGGCCCTGCCCCCGGGGCTGCAGCAGGCGATCTCCGCGGTCGATCTCCGCGGCCTCCTCTCCCTGGCCGGCTCGCTCGACATCCACTCCGCGGCCGGCGCGCCCGCCGCGTCGTGGGACATGCAGCTCGACGTGGAGCAGGGCTCGCTCGACGTGGGCACGCCGATCGAGCACGTGCACGGCGGCATCCGCCTCCGCGGCCAGTCCGACGGCCGCACCTGGCAGACGTTCGGCGACATGGCGATCGACAGCGCCATGTGGCGGGGCATCCAGCTGACGGCGGTGCAGGGGCCGCTGGCCATGGATGCCGGGGGCGTGCGGTTCGGGGCGACCGCAGGGCGGGCGGGCGAACAGGGGGCGACGCGCCGCGTGTCGGCACGGGTGGCGGGCGGCACGCTCCTGCTCGACGGCAGCGCCACGGCGGGCGATCCCGGCGGGTTCGCGATCGCGGCCTCGCTCGGCGACGCCGACCTCGAGCGGCTCGCGGGTGACACCCTCGCGACCAACCATCCCTACCGCGGCCGCGTCTTCGGCACGGTGGAGGTGAGCGGCTCCCGGGCGGGCACGCATTCGCTGGCGGGCCGCGGGCAGCTGCGGCTGCGCGACGCCGACATCTACGAGCTGCCGCTCGTGGTGGCGATGCTCAAGATGCTCCGCGTGAAGGCGCCCGACCTGAACGCATTCGGATCGAGCATCGTCGACTTCCGCATCGAGGGGCCGCGGGCCTACCTCGACAACATCGAACTGTCGGGCGACGCCATCAGCCTCGTCGGCAACGGCGAGATCGATTTCGACTCGAACGTCCATATGACGTTCCGCTCCATCATGGGCGACTCGGCCACGCAGCTGCCGGCCATGAAACGCCTGCTCGGCGGCGCGAGCGGCCAGTTCATGCTGATCCACGTCGACGGCACGCTCCCCCATCCGGAGATGACGAGCGAGGCGTTTCCGACGCTGGCGGCGGCCATCCAGAAGCTGCAGTCGCAGCGCCGCGGGCCGGACGGGCCACGCAGCGCCGGGCTGCGGCGGGAGAATCAGCGGTGACGGCGGGAAACAGTGGGGAACACGGGGCCGAAATGCCGACCTGTCGTCATACTGGCGGCCTTCGGCGGGTGCGTCGCCGGTGACGGCAGGGCGTGAAGCAGAGGAGCGCGGATGACGGCACGACCGATCGAGTTCGTGAAGATGCAGGGACTCGGCAACGACTATGTCTACATCGACTGCTTCGCCGAGCCGACGCCGGCCGATCCCGCCACGCTGGCGCCGCGGATCGCCGACCGGCATTTCGGCGTGGGCGGAGACGGCCTCGTGCTCGTCATGCCCTCGACGGTGGCGGCCGCCCACATGCGGATGTTCAACGCGGACGGCAGCGAATCGGAGATGTGCGGCAACGGCGTGCGGTGCGTCGCCCACCTGGTGGTGGCCCGCGGCCACGCCCCGGCCGGAGCCGTGACGATCGAGACCGGCCGCGGCGTGCTCACGCTCGACGTCGTGCCGGAAGGGCCGCGCCGCTCGCGGGTGCGGGTCGACATGGGAGAGCCGCTGCTCGCGGCCGCCGAGATTCCGGTGACGCTTCCCGGTGTGGCGGGGGGCGACCGCGTGGTCGACGCGGCCTGCCCCGCGCTCGGCACGCGGGAGCCGTGGTGGGAGGAGGCGGGGCTCGATCCGCGGATGACCTGCGTGTCGATGGGCAATCCGCACGTCACCTTCTATTGTCGCGACGTCGCCCGCGTGCCGCTCGAATCGGTCGGGCCGCGGATCGAGACGCATCCGATCTTTCCCCGGCGGATCAACGTGCATTTCGTGCAGGTGCTGGCCGCGGACCGGGTGCGGATGCGCACCTGGGAACGGGGCAGCGGCATCACGATGGCCTGCGGCACCGGCGCCTCGGCGGTCTGCGTGTCGGGGGTGCTTACCGGCCGGACGGCGCGGCGGATCGTGGCGGAACTGCCCGGTGGCGAACTGGATCTCGAGTGGGCGGCGTCGGGCCACGTCTTCATGACCGGGCCGGCGGCGGAGGTGTTCGAGGGCCGGTGGTGCGAGGCCTAGGCCGCCGTGCCGACCGCCGCGAGACAAGCCTCGAGCAAGAGCAGCCCAAAGCAAGCGAAGAAGGAAAACGATCCGTGAAGCTCGAATCCCCGCTGGCCATCGGAGCCTGTTCCCTCGCCTCCACGGCCTGCATCCGGCAGTGGATGGGAACGCTCGACTGCCGCGTCGACTTCGGTGATCCGACGGTCGATCCCGTGCATCCCGAGTGCCGGGGCACGAAGATCTACGTCTTCTGGCACGAGAACATCCTGCTGCCGCTCTTCCTCCGCGGGCACTCCAACATCTCCATGCTCTTGTCGCGGCATCACGATGCCGACATCCTCGCCCGCGTGGCGACGATGATGGGCTTCGGCACCGTCCGCGGCAGCACGTTCAAGGGCGGCTCGGTGGCGCTCCGGGAGCTTGCCGCCCGGGCCCGCAGTGAAAATCTCACGATCACCCCCGACGGACCACGCGGGCCGCGCCGGCGGCTGGCGATGGGCTGTATCTTTCTGGCGAGCACGATGCGGATTCCGATCGTGGCCATGGGGCTCGGCTACGAACGGCCCTGGCGGATGGGCACCTGGGATCGGTTCGCCGTTCCCCGCCCCTGGACGCGGGCGCGGGGCGTGGTCAGCAGGGCGATCGCCGTGCCTGCGGACCTCGACCGCGACGGACTCGAGTGGCACCGGCACGGTGTGGAACGATTGCTCGTGCACCTCACGGACGACGCCGAGGCATGGGCCACGTCGCGATCGCGACGGCCGGGCGAGACGATCGTCCGCAAGGAGCCGTCGCGGCATGCCAAGCGGTCGGCGCTGCTGCCCGGGCCGGCGGGCGTGTCGCTGGAGGATGAATTGGCCCGCTGCGGGCTCGCGTCGCCTGACTGCCACGCCGACCGGCCGGCCGCGTGAAGCGGCGTCGCCTCAGCGGTTCGGGGCGAGGCGTTCGAGGCGGCGTTCGAGTTGTTCGAGGCGGCCGTTGACGCGGCGGAGCACGTCCTCCAGACGGGCCAACGGGTCGGCGTCGGCCGTCTGGTGGGTCGTCGTCTGGACCCGCCGCGCGCCGTAGGGCGTGGGCTCGAGCGCGGGGGCTTGAGCGACCGGGGCGGGGGTGCCGTCGCCCACGAGCGCGCGTTCGAGCGGCTGCTCGAGTGCCTGCAGCACCACCTCGGCCTGCCTCGACTGACCGCCCGGCAGGACGTATTGGATCGGCAGGGGAGTGCCCACGGGGCCGCGGGTGACGAGCTGCGTGAGATCCTGCGGCGAGCGGACCGGCTGATGGTTGATGGCGACGATCACGCTGCCCGGCGGCACGCCGGCTTTCGCGGCCGGCAGATCCTGCACGACGCCGATGACGAAGGCCCCGCGGGCATCGGACAGGTTGAATCGGGACTGCACGCCCGCATCGACAGGGACGGTTCGCACGCCAAGCGCCGTGCGGCCGGCCGGCGCCGGGCCGGCGGGAATCGATCGCGGCGGGGGTAGCGGTTCAATGGCAGACGAGCCGGGGGCGTCGGCGGCAAACGCTCCGGGCACCGTCGATGCCGGTGCGCGGGCGGGCGCCATGGCGAGCGGCGCGGGGGCTCGAGCCGCCGGCGCGACCACCGACGGGGCCGTGGGCGGAGGGGTGACCACGGAGGGGGCGGGGATCATCACGGAAGGGGCCACGACGGCGGGCGGGGGGGGCATGGTCGGGGCGGCCGTGATGGCTTGCGGCGCGGCCTGCTGCCAGTCGCGGGAGACGGCCGCCGCCGGCCGCGCGGAGGCTTCCGCCACCATGTCTTCGACGCGGTTGTCGCGGCCGATGGCCATCTTCACCCGCTGTCCCGGGGCGATGGCGGCCAGTGCCGCCGCCAGTTCGTCGCCGTTTCGCAGCTGCACGCCGTTGATGGCCAGCAGCATGTCCTGCGGCCTGACGCCCGCCCTGTCGGCGGGGCCATCGGCCGCCACCTCCACGACGACGAGCCGGCCGGTGACCACGGTGTCGTCGACGGCGAGCCCCAGCCAGCCATTGCCCAGCCCCTCCGCTCCGACGGCCGGTGCCTGCGGGGCCGGCGGCAGCAGCGGTGCCTGCGGCGTGGTCGGCGGTGCGAGTGGCGGCGCGGAGGGCAGCGAGACGGGTTCCCCGATGGAAATATCTTGAGTCTGAAAGGGAGCGTCGGCGGTCGGCGCGGGAACGTCGTCCGCGGCGTTCGCCACGCGGCAGGCCAGCGGCCCCCGGGAGGCCAGGGACAGCATGACGGCCCCGATCACGAGTCGGCGCACCGCGCACGACAACCTGCCGTGCATGCGAGAGCGATGAGCGGAAGGCACGAAGGGCATCGAACGCGTCCTGATGCGAGACGGAGCGGCCTTGGTGGCCGGGTTCCCGGAGTCGCGGAGAGTATAAGAAATTTTTCGGGTCTCTGCTGATCGCTGAAATCACGGATCTTTTCGCGGTTCCGCACAGGTTATGCACCGGGGCTTGGCACCGTGACGAGCCGTGTGGAGGATGCTCCTCATGCGGCGGCGGCGGCGTCGAATTCGGTCGCTCGCTCGTCTTTCGGCGGCGCTGTCGTCATGGCTTTGACAGCACTGCTAGCACTCCTATACTCGCCACCCGACGAGCACTGGAAAGCAACGATTCAAGGATGAACCCCGACGGCACCGGGCAGCGGTCACTTGGCCGCTGTCGTGGGTGTTTGTGCACGGAGCAGCTATGGCGAAAGCAGCGGTCATTGCAGCGCAGGATGGCAATGAGCCGAACCGTATGCCAAAGATCGGGATGCCAGCGACCAGGGCTCGCAGTGGGAACGACGTCGACCACGGTACGATGGCACGTCGGGTCGAGGAGGCCCTGCGGGCCCGCCTCGGAGCGGATCGGTATGCGGTCTGGTTCGGCGACGCGGCGGGCATCGCCGTGGAACCGGCGGCCGGTCCCTCCGGCACGCTCGCGGCCGGCGGCTGCATCGCCATCGTCGTCGGCAACGCATTTTCTCAGGAATGGCTGAAGCGCACGTTCCGGCCCGACGTCGAGGCCGTCGTGCGGGCCGTCTGCGGCGGGGCCTGGTCGGTCGTCTGGCGAACGGCTCCGGCTGTAGAACCGACGGCGATCGCGGTTCGTCCGGCCGCCCAAAGCCTTGTTTCGGCCCCGGTTGAACCGGCGTGCCAGCCGGCGCATCAGGGGGTGGGAGTTGCCGGTGCCGTCGGGGTGCGGCGGCAGGCCGCCAGCCTCGATGCGTTCGTGGTCGGCCCGAGCAACCGCATGGCGTTCGCGGCCGTCGAACTCGCGGCTTCGCGTCCCGGCGAGATGTCGCCGCTCGTGCTCCACGGCCCGAGCGGCGTGGGCAAGTCGCATCTGCTCGAGGGCATCTGCGGACGCTTTCGTGACCGCCATCCCGGCGCGACGACGCTGCTGTTGTCGGCGGAGCAGTTCACGACCAGTTTCCTCCAGTCGCTCCATGGCAGCGGGCTGCCGGGCTTTCGCCGTACCTGCCGCAACGCCGATCTGCTCGTGATCGACGATCTGCAGTTTTTCGCCGGCAAGCGGGCGACGCTCATGGAGGTGCAGCAGACGGTCGACGCCCTCCATCGGCAGGGACGGCAGATGGTGTTCGCCTCCGACCGGGATCTCTCGGCGCTCGACGGTCTCGGCCCCGATCTGCTCGCTCGGCTTCGGGGTGGCATGTCTGCCCGCATCGAATCGCCCGACTACGACGTGCGGCGGGGGATCGTCGCCGCCGTGGCGGCCAAGCGGGGCGTGCCATTGCCCGACGAGGTGACGCACTACGTCGCCACGCACATGACCCGGCACGCCCGGGAACTGATCGGCGCGATCAATCGGCTGGAAGCCACGAGCCACATGCTGGGCCTGCCGGTCAGCCTGGGCATGGCGGAGGAGGCCCTCGCCGATCTCGTGCGGTCCAGCGCCCGCAGCGTGCGGCTGGCCGACATCGAGCGGGCCGTCTGCTCCGCTTTCGGCCTCGAGTCGGGCTGCCTGCAATCATCGCGGCGGGCCCGCACGGTGAATCACCCGCGGATGCTGGCGATGTTCCTGGCCCGGCGGCACACGACGTCGGCGCTGACGGAGATCGGCAGCTACTTCGGCCGCCGCAGCCACTCGACGGTGATCTCGGCGCAGAAGGCCGTGGGAGAGTGGGTGGCGCAGCGGTCGCGGATCGTGCTGGCCGACACGTCGTGGGACGTGGAGGAGGCAATCCGCCGCGTCGAAGACGTCCTCCGCGCGGGGTAGCTCCTGCAGCCGTCAGCGCTTTTCCACGAGCCGCTCCTCAAGGCTCGACTTGTAGCGGACGCTCGACTCCGGCCCCTCGAAGCCGACGACCCGGCGGTCGATGCCGGTGGCCCGACGGAGCACGCGGCCGCGTTCGATGTCGAACTCGATCGTGCCGTCCCAGATCCGCTCGATGAGCCGGGCCTCGAGGCGCGGGTCGTCGACGGGGGTGAGCACCGTCGTATCGACCCGGATCGTCGCCACGCCGTCCCGGATCGCGGTGAGTTGGTACCGCAGCCGGGTGCGGACCGCCTTCCGCGCGCCCCCCGGAACGTCCACCACCACCTCCTGCGGCACGGTCCATTCCGCCCCTTTTTCCACCGGCTCTTCCGGCAGCGGCACGATCACGAGGTCGCCCGTGCTCGACGGGGGGCAGGGGCGAAGATCGCGGCGTTCGAGCACGCGGCCGCTCCGGTCCACCACCAGCCGCGAGAGCGGCACGCCGAGGCTCCCCTTCACCTGCTCGTAGCCGGGCGGTGCGGGCTCGTCTCCCCGGCTGCTCCAGCGGATCTGCCCACGGTCGCTGGTGCGGGAGGTCATCGTCACGTCGTCCACGCGGTGCTCGAGCGTGGCGTGGCCGGCGGGATCGACGGCCACCACGGTCCAGGTCTTGCGCGAGTCGGTCGCCGTTTCCGTCGACTGCGACGTGGCGCCGATCGTGGTCTCGGTGACCGCCCGATGCGAGACGTCCATGTCCAGCTGCTCGTGCGGCTGGAAGCGGTATGCGAGCGTGACCGGTCGCGGGGGCGCGACGGTGGTTTCGGCGGCCGGGGTCGAACCGGTCCCGGCGGCGAGCGGCCACGCGAGCAGGAACGCAAGGCATTTTCGCCGTGTCCCCAGTCTCGGTGGTGCCGCCGGTCGCTTCGTCACGAGGCGTCTCCGAGCGGGGCCCGTGAACCGGCTCCGTGGATGCCGCCCCCCCACTGCAGCTTGTCACGCAGCGTGCGGTAGTAGCCGTGGGTGCGGGTCTCGATGAGCGTGAACCGCGGCTCCGCCCGGCGGATCCGCACACGGTCGGCGGCCACGAGGCCGGTGATCGGGCGGCCGTCGATCACGCAGGCCGAGCCCTCGTTGGGCCGCGGCAGGAGCAGTTCGTAGTCGCGCGACGCGGAGTCGACGACGGTGCGGTTGGTGAGCGTGTGCGGGTTGAGCGGCGTGAAGACGAAGGCGTCGAGATCCTTGCGCACGATCGGGCCGCCGGCCGACAGGTTGTAGGCGGTCGATCCGACGGGCGTGCTCACGATCAGGCCGTCGCTGCGGTAGGTGGTGGCGATCTCGCCGTCCACGAACAGGCAGATTTCGATCATCGAGAAGGGGGGGCCGGCGAGGATCGACGTTTCGTTGAGCCCCAGTTCGCGATGGATCGCGACGCCGTCACGGAGAACCTCCGCCTCGAACATGAGATGATCGACGAGGCGGTAGCTGCCGGACGCGATGTCAGCCAGGGCGGCGTCCGCCTCGGTGATCGAGGAATCGGCGAGGAAGCCGAGCGTGCCCAGATTGAAGCCCAGCACCGGCACCTGCTCGTAGCCCATCCAGCGGGCCGTGCGCAGGATCGTGCCGTCGCCGCCGAGGACCACGACCAGGTCGGCGATGGAGCCGTCGTCGGGATGAAACCGGCCCTGCCCCCAGTCGGCCCGCCCGACGAGCCGCAGCGACACGCGGTGTCCGGCCGCCTCCAGTCTGCCCTGCAGTCGCAGTCCCTCGATTCCGACCCGCGGGATTTCGGTGGGGCCGACGATGACGACGCCCAGAGACTCGGGCGTCGGTTGCCGTGGCCGCAGGCGGGAGAGGGCTGTCGGGGATGCCATGGAGAAGATGGCCGTCGTTGGAGGGACCGCTGGGCCCGCCGGTCGGGATAAAAGTCGCGGGACGGCGCATCGCCGGCCCGCCACAGCATTACCTGTGGGTGGCGGCAGCGTCTACCGGCGCCCGGCCGGACAGCAGGCGGCAGGCGGCGGCGATTCCGGCCGCATCGAGGCCCAGATCGGCGAGCAGTTCGCCCCGCTCGCCGTGCTCCACGAACCGGTCGGGCAGCCCGAGACGCCTGAGCGGGACATGGATACCGGCGTCGCTGACGGCCTCGAGCACCGCACTGCCGAAGCCCGTCTGCAGGGCATTTTCCTCGACTGTCACCACCCACGGGGCAGCCTCGATCCACTCGGGGAGCCGGGCGTCGAGCGGCTTGACGAAGCGGGCGTTGACCACGCCCACCTCGAGTCCCTCGTCGCGGAGCCGGGCCGCGGCATCGAGGGCACCGCCCAGGAGCGTGCCGCAGGCGACGATCAGGCCGTCGTGCCCTTCGACCATCATCTCGGCCCGCCCCAGTTCGATCGGCGGCCGATCGCCCGGGTGGCATTCGACGACGGCCTTCGGGTAGCGGATCGCCACCGGGCCGTTGTGTGCCAGCGCCCAGTCGAGCATCGCGGTGAGGTCGTGTTCGTCGCCCGGCGCCAGCACCGCG
>JBJTSM010000574.1:0-13469 GCA_046076685.1 Planctomycetia bacterium
GTGTCGGCGGCGCCGAACACGCTGCCCGGCACGACGAGGAGTTTTTCCCGCTCCACGGCCCGTTCGGCGAAGGCCTTCCCCGAGCCGCCCGGGGCCTCGGGGTAGAGGTAGAACGCGCCGCCCGGTTGCACGAAGCGGAAATGCCCCGCGAGCCCCGCCATCAGCCGGTCTCGTTTGCGGCGGCACTCGGCCAGCGGCAGATCCATCGGGCTGTCGAGCGCGGCGAGTGCCGCCCACTGCCCCACCTGCGGCGCACAGACGAACGTGTATTGCTGGAGCATCGTGCAGGCGTCCACGACGGCCTTCGGGCCGTGCACCCAGCCCACGCGCCAGCCGGTCATGGCATGTGATTTCGAGAAGCCGTCGATCACCACCACCGACTCGGAGTGCAGGGCAGGGGAGGCGAACGGGGCGTCGTAGCAATACGAACGGTAGAGCTCGTCGCTGATCAGCGTGATGCCACGGCTGTCCGCGAGCCGCGCCAGGTCACGCACCGTGTCCGCATCGACCACCACGCCGGTCGGGTTGGCCGGCGTGTTCAGCAGGATCGCACGGGTCGCCGGAGAGATGGCGGCCGCGACACGATCGAGATCGATGCGGAAGGTCGGCGAGGTGTCGATCACCACGCACCGACCGCCGAGGAACTCGACGAGCGGCCGATACATGACGAACGCCGGTTCGAAGAGGATGACCTCGTCGCCGGGGTCGATGAGCGCCATCAGCGCCAGCACGAGGGCTCCGCTCGAGCCGCTCGTCACGCAGAGCCGCCGCTCCGGCTGTCCCAGCTCCTGCCGCACCCGCGTCTCGATTCGCTCGCGGAGCGCGGCGATACCCTGCGTGGGGGTGTAGCCGTTCTTGCCAGAGTCGATGGCCGCCTTGGCCGCCTCGCGGGCCGCCGCCGGCATCTCGAAGTCGGGCTGGCCGATCGAGAGATTGATCGGATCGTCAAGCCGGGCCGCCAGGTCGAAGACCTTGCGAATGCCGGAGGAGTCGAAGGCTCCCGCCCGTTTCGAGATGACGCCGCCCGCAGGCCGACGAGGAAGCGGTGCACCCAAGGCCGTCTCAGCCCGCTTTCTTGAAGATCGCGTCAAGCTGCTCGCCGAGCTTCTCGCCCCGGGCGTTGAGCGTGATCACGTTGCCGTCGCGGCCGATCAGGATCACCGTGGGAATGCCGCTGATGCCGTAGAACGTGGCCAGCGGGTGCTGCCAGCTTTCGCCCTCGGTCTCCTCGAACAGGATCGGCCAGGGAATCTTCTGCTCGTCGACGAACTTCTCGAGCGCCTCACGATCCTGGTCGAGGCTGATGCCGACCACCTCGAAGCCGTCCTTGTGGTACTTCTCGTACTGCTCGAGCACGTTGGGGATCTCGGCGACGCACGGGCCGCACCACGTGGCCCAGAAGTCGACGAGCACGACCTTTCCCGCCAGCGACTTCTGATCGAACTTCTTGCCGTTCAGGAGCGTGCCCGTGATCTCCATCGGATTGCCGGGGAGCGAGAGGCGGCGGAGCGTGCCCGCGAAGCTCTCTCCCATCCTGCGGATCTGTTCGTTCGAACTCTTCGCCATCGCCGGCCCGAAGCCGCGATACGCCAGAATCGCCGTCGCCTCGCCACCCGGCATCTGCTCGAAGGCGCCGGCCAACTGCATGGCGAGGCCGGCCGTCTGCATGTCGTCGGGGTCGGACGTGAGCAGCGCGGTCGTCTTTTCCACGACCCCTTCGGCGGCCTTCATGTCGCCGGCCGAAAGCACCTTCTGCGCCTCGCTCACGATCATGATTCGCTGGGCCTCGCTGGCGAGGTCTCGGGACGGGCTTTTCACCAGCGTCTCGGCGTAGGCCGTCATGTCGGCGGCCGCCTTTTCGTCACCGAACCGACCGAGCATCAGCAGGCTCTCGAGCTTCATCTTCGCCGCCGGGTCGTGGAGCGGATCGGCGGGCTTCACTTGGGCGAGGATCTTGTCGGCCGCCTGCAGCGAGACGGTGGCCACGTCCCGCATGTAGGCGATCATCTCCTTCCGCGACGACGGCTTGACGTTCGCCTGCTTCAGCGTGGCGATGAACTGCATGAGTTCCTGGGGGGTGCCCTCGGGCAGCGGCGGCACCTTCGGCATGGCCGGCGCCTCCGCCGTAGCCCCGGGCTGACGGGCCATCAGCAGGGTGGCCGAGCCGACCAGCAGGCCGGCGGCGATCGTGAAAACCGCGATCGAAGGCTTGGAAAACAGGCGGGAACGCAACTGGGACATGAATGCCTCGAAAGCGGAGTGGAGGGGGCAATCGCCACGAACCAAAATCCTAACCCCTCCCGGCCCGCCTCGGCAACGTGGCCGAAAGAAAACGCCAGGGACGGCTTTTGCCGCAGCCAGTCAGCGAACGATCGTGCGGAATCGCACGAAGCCGCCTTCACCGGGCTTGAAGGTGTGCTGGAACCGCCACTTGAGCAGCACCGAGCCGTCGTCGCCCTCGCCGGTGACGAAGGCTGCCGGCTGGTTGGCCGCGGCGGAACCGGGCACGAACTCGAGCCGGCCGGGCAGGGCGTCGACGAGCACGATGTCGGTGAGCGGGCGGTCGCCCGAGTTGTAGAGATAGATCATGAAATCGAGCTCCTCGCCGGGCCGTGCGGTGTCGCTGCCGGCCCGCTTGCAGAGCGTGAGCTCGGCACGGCCGGGTGATTCGATGCGAAGCGTGGCGGTGCCGCGGTCGGCGGACACCACCTCGGCCTGCTGCCGGCCCACCATCACCATGGCGGCCCGGGCACAGGTCCAGGCCAGCGGCACGTCGAAGCCGACCACCATCCGCGGCGACTGCACCCGGTCGGCTCGTTCCAGCTTGTCGTCCAGCACGTCTTCGGCGAGCCGCGCGAGTCCGTCCGACTCGTGCAGGACATCACCCTGGTCCACCGCCAGCGGCCCGAGCCGCTCCTCGACGGCGACGCCCGGCAACGCCTTTCGCGCCGCCTCCGGTGCGAGCGCCTGCGTGCTGCGACAGACCGGCTGCAGATCGACCTGTGCCTCGGTGGCGGTGTCGCGTGCCAGGCCGCGCGGACCTTCCGGTCGCGCTTCCTCGTGCGGACGCGTCACCTGGCGGACCGACCCGAACCGCGGCGCGTAGACACAGGCGCAGTTCGACACGGCGACGTGCACGTCGCACGCATCGGGAGTGTCGTCGTCGACGCGATACCGGGCGACGGTGTCGCCGGACGTGAGGTTCTTGAGGCCGAGGCCGGCCACCGGCATGGCCGGGGCACGCGCATCGCCGCCGTCACAAACCAGGCACGGTCCGACCATCGGCACCGGTGCGGCCGGGGGCATGCAGGCCGTGGGCGGGCAGGCCGTGGGTGGGCATGAAGGGCAGTCGGTCTCGTCGCACGGTTCCGCTGCGGCGGTCAGCGTGATTGTCGGCGCGGCGGTGGCGGCTGTCGGGGTGACGGTGGCGGCGGCGAGCGGCACGGCGAGCGGCTGGGTGATCGACCGGCACGATGCCAGGATCAACGCGGCCATGGCGATGACGAGCACGCGCGGCCACCGCCACGGGCTCTGGTCGAATGTCGGGAGCGGATCACTCATGGATGGCTCCCGGATCATGGACACCGACGAACCCGGTCGGCAATCGATTGCCGATGATCACCTCGGCCACCGGATCGCCGAGCGTGGTGGCCACGTCGAGGCAGTCGTCCCCGGGCCGGACATCGAACCAGCCCTCGGGAACGACGTCGGGCAGATCGGGATCACAGGCCGAGTAGACGATGCGGCGCACGTGTGAGCCGGCCAGGGCGAGCGTGAGATCATCGGCGTCGACGACGATCTCCACCGGAAACCGCCAGGCCATGCCCGGAGGCGTTGCCAGCTTCGCCAACACGCGGATGGACGGAAAGACTTCCCGCCCCTCGTGCCCCGGAATGCCCGTGAGCCGGAGCCGGTACGGACGACCGACGACCAGCCCCATCCGCAGCGGGGAGGCCCGCACCGGGGACCAGCCTTCGGCCGTCTCGATCGAGATCCGCATGCCCTCCGGGCCGCGGATCTCCACGGGCTGAACGTCATGCGGCAGCATCGATTCCGGACGGGGGCCGAACTGCGGGCGCCGCGAGGCGCCAATCGCTCCCGGTGTCGCATGCATGGCGGCGGACTCGCCCCTCGGCATGGCGGCTTCGCGGGCTGAGCCCGTGTCGGTCGCCAGAGCGAGGAGCGCCGTCGCCATGAGCCTGCGGACAACCCGCAGTGCGGCCCCGGTCCGGATGATGCTGATGAGATGCCTCATGAACGTTGCCTGGTCGGGATCAGGGGCTGGGCGGACACGGCGCTCCGGGCGGGCAGGCCACCCCGGCGTTGAGCGCGTCGGGATCGGGCCCGCCGTTGTCCACCCACCGCTTGCGATCCTCCCGCGGCTGCTTGAGCCGGATGTTCGGCACGTCGTGGTTCTCGGCGATGTAGGCCCGGTGGGCGGGCTTCGGATAGCTGAGCCCGGGGTTCTGCTGGACGTGGAGCTTGAGCTCGCGGGTGGGAGGCGGGATGTGCATCTTCGTATGGTTGGTGATCGTGTGTTTCTGCAGGCCGGCCGGGATGCCCAGCGGGATGTGCGCGGGGCCGGGCAGGCCGATCGGGGTGCCCGTGATCGGCATGCCGTAGTGCGGCGCGTTCATGCCGGTCACGAAGGCGGGGGGCAGTTGCGATGGATCGCCGCCGCAGGGCATGCCGAGCGGAGCGCACGTGCCCACCGGCGCGCCGCCCCCGGACGCGGCGACGGCTCCGGCACCACCGCCGGCTCCGGCGACACCGGCTCCGGCGCCACCGGCTCCGGCGCCACTGGGCGATTCAAGATCCTTGTTGCCGATGCGGATGATGGCGAGGATCGAGCCGCGACGATCGGCCTCCACGACCGGGTCGATGCCCGGATCGAGGCGGGTGCTCACCAGCGTTTCCACGCCGGCGACGGCCAGTTCCTGGTAGCACGGATCCGGGAGGTAGACGACCTTGGTGACGAAGTTGCCCGTGGTCACCTGGTCGAGATCCTCCTCGGTGAGCTGAAACGGAACGGAATTGTGCGCGAGGAAGGCGGCGGTTCGCGGCGTCACCGGGGCCACTTCCAGCGACGGGTAGAGTTCGATCCCTTCCCGGCCGGGAATGTCGGTGATCTTCAGCCGGTAGATGGCGCCCTGCGGAAAGTCGTAGCGGCCCGGCGTCACCAGCGGTGTCGAGTCGAATCCTCCCGCCATGGCGACGTCCCACCGCACCTGCATGCCGTCCGGCCCGATGAAGCCGACCTGGGAGGTGGGCGCGAGCGACCCGCCGGCCATGCCACCGCCGTCGGGGGCGGCCGCACCGCCCTCGGCAGCGGACGCGGCGAGGGCTGCCTCGTAGGACGTGGCGGCGATCACCCCGGGGCCGGGGCCTTCGACGCCGGGGCCGGGATGCTGGAGCATGGCCGCGGGCGGCAGCACGTTGGTGTGCTGGGGAGCCACCGGCCGGATCTGGGCCAGGCCCGTCAGGGGCGAATTCGCGGGGATGTGGCACCCCGTGAGCGTGGCCGCCAGGGAGAACCCGACAAGGCCTTGCAGGCGTCGGTTGAGCATCGCGTCACCTCCGGACCGGAATCGTGTTGCCGGCTCGTGAATCCGCGGCACTCCGGCATGGGCCGGTCGAACCCCGATCCCGTACACTTTCGAACGACGTGCACGAATTCGAAGGTTCAAGCCATTGGAGTCTTGAGCCACCCATCGTTCTTCGACGCTCGACGGGCCGCTTCTTTGGCAAAATCCTCAAAGTCAACGCGATCGTGACGCTCCACGTGTTCCCCAAACTGCCGGTCTTACCTCTCCGGGCCTCCTGCCGTGCGGGGCTGGCCATGGCGGCGCTGCTCTGCCTCGGGGCCGTGCCGGTCGTGGCGCAGGTCGAGCCGCCCGCTCCGGCAGCGGCGGGCCCGGCGGAGAGCATCTACCTGAAAAGCGGTCCCGCGGCGGCGGCCGTCGCCGATCAGGCGGCCCAGCATCAGGACGTGCAGGCGGAGCGGATCGTGGCGGCGTCGCTGGCCATGCTGGGCCGGGCGGAATCCATCTCGGCCCGTGTTCGGCAGCGGGTTCGCGTGGACGACCGCGTGCTCGTCGGCGCCGGCCGCTACGTGCAGTCGGGGCTCGGGGAGGATCAGCGGTATCGCTACGAGTCGTCGATGAAGTCGGACACGGAGAGCTTCGACCTGCTGGAAGTCTGCGACGGGCTGTTCGCGTGGTCGTACAGGCGGGTCGGGCCCCAGCCACCGCAGCTCGAACGGCTCGACGTCCGCCGCGTCCGCGAGCGACTGCGGCAGCTCAAAGTGCCCGACGAAGCCGCGCTTTCACCGTACCTCGGGGGTGTTCAACGGACGCTGGCGCTGCTCCGCGACTGGTTTCGCTTCACGGCGGTCGAGCCGGTCGCCATCGACGACCTGCCGGTCTGGCGGGTCGAGGGCCGCTGGCATCCGGAGAGCCTGGCGTGGCTGTTGCCGAAGCAGAAAGAAGCCGTCCTGCGGCCGGGCGGCATCCGTGCCGCGGAGCTCCCTGACGGCATGCCGTGGGGCGTGCGGCTGTCGATCGGCAAACGCGACCTGTTTCCGTTTCGCATCGAGTGGCTGGCGATTCCCGGCCGCCGGCCGGTGGCCGACCGCGAGCCCGAGCCCATCGCCGTGCTCGAACTCTACGACGTGCGGATCGGCGAACCGGTCGATGCCGCCGCCTTCGTCTACAAGCCGGCCATCGAAGGGCTCATCGACCTGACCGACACGCACGTCAAGGCCGTGGGGCCGCTGCGGCCCTGAGCGACCCGGCCGATGGGCACGTATGGTTCGCTTCCCCGCCGCCGCCTACCATGAGGAGAGCATGGCGTCGGAGGATGGCCGCACCACGGCCAGATCATTGTCGCGAGTGAACCGCCAGGCGACCGGATTGAACCGCTGACAGGATGGAATCATGGATCGTGTGTTTTCGAGGGCGGCGCTCTTCGCGGTGTCGCTGATGGCGGCGACGGCCGGGCTTGGGCTGTGGCTCGGCGACCTCCATGGCCAGACCGCCCCAGCGGTGCTGCGCTGGGGCACGGTGCATCGGCTCTCGGGCGTGCTGGCGGCGCTCATGGTGGTGCTCGTCAACAGCATGGCCGTGACCTACTTCATCGGCACCGGCCGATGGTGTCGCGAGGTGGTGGAGACCTACGGCCTCGACGGCAGCTACATCGAGCGGAGCCGGCGGCTGAAGCGGTCGGCCTTTCCGTTCGCGCTCCTGGGCATGCTCGCCGTGGTGACGATCGTGGCGCTCGGCGGCGCGGCCGATCCGGCATCGGGCCGCCCGGGCACCGAGCGGTGGGTCACGCCGCACCTGCTCGGCGGGCTCGGCCTTGCGGCGGCAATCGCCTGGTGCTTTCAGGCGCAGGTGCCGCAGATCCGCCGCCAGCACGCGTTGATCGAGGAGGTGATGGCGGAGGTCCGCGAGTCGCGCCGCCGTCGCGGGCTCGACGTGGAGGCGTGAGGCGTGACGAACATCAGCAGACCAATCGCGGGGCTTTCAGTGCCCACCGTGGGAAGAGGCTTTTTGGTGGGTGTGGCCGTGGGCGTGGGCGTGTGAGGATCGCTCCATCAGCGTGATGCCCCAGGCGATCCCCAGGCCGAGCGCCAGGCTCAGGGTCAGCAGCACCCGGTCGTGGCTGTGAAACTGCACCTCCGGCAGCAGGTCGGCGGCCGCGATGCAGAGGAAGGCGCCCGCGGCCAGGGCCATCGCCACGCCGATGATGGTCGCCTGATGGTCGCCGAAGAGACGCAGGCTGGCGAGAAAGGCCACCGCGCCCAGTGGCACGATCAGGGCATAAAGGGCGTTGGCGATGCGGCGGCCGCGGCCCGAGACGCCGGAGTTGATCATGAGCGTGCCGATGATGGCGGCGTCGAAGGGTTTGTGGAGGAGCACGGCCAGGAACGTGGCGAACCCTGCCAGCCAGCCGGCGCCGTGATTGCCGTCGGCCTGAACCGAGGCCGCCAAGGCCGCGCCATCGGCGAGGCTGTGGAGGGCCAGCCCGGCGAATGCGCCACACCAAGCCAACCGAGCGTTTGCGGACCCGCTTGCGCCAGCTGAAGTGGTCGCGTGAGTGTGGACATGGGCCCCGTGATCACCATGGGCGTGGGCGTGGCCGGCGTGGTCGTGGCCGCAGTCATGGGCCGGATCACCGTCCGCGGTGTGGTGGGAATGGCCGTGGAACGCCCGTTCGAGCAGGAACATCAGGAAGAATCCCGCCAGCACCCAGAGCATGGTGGTGTCGATCTGCCGGTCGAGTTGGAGGAAGGCATGGGGTAGCAGGTGCAGCAGGCCGACGCCGAGAAGCACGCCGCCGGTGAGAGAGAGCAGCACCTGCATCCGGCGATGCCCCATCGAGAGGAACGAGAGCGACGAACCTCCGGCGTAGGCGGCGGCGGATACGACCGCCAGCTGGAGGGCCAGCGTCAGGAACGGGAGCGGACCTGATTCGGCGGCGGCGAAGGCGAAGGAGGGCATGCGGACGTCTCGGCGGGCATGGGTGAACGTGTCATGATCATGCACGGCCTGCCGGAGGGCAAGCGGCCGGCGGCACGGCGGGCGTGCGGGGCCATTCCAGGTCGTCGATCACGTCAGCCCCGCCCGATGCGGCCGCTGACGCCCCGGCTATCGGCGGTAGTTCCAGGGGGCCGGCATGGTCTGGTAGGACCGCGATGCCTGCTCCATCTGTTGCCGCACGTGTGCCCGCTCCGAGCGGGAGGCATCGGTGGCGGCGAGAAGGCCCAGCGCGATGGCCAGCACGTAGGTCACGATGTTCGCCCAGAGCACGCGGCCGTGGAACTTCATCGCGGTGCCGAATGCTTTCTTGACCTTGGTTCCGAACAGCCCCAGCCGCACGCTCCAGATTTCGTCGAGCACGAGGTGCGTGAGGAACCCGAGCACCACCGCCCCGGAAATGAAGTAGCGCCGCATCGGGTCGTCGTGGCTGAAGGACAGGAAGGTCACCTGACCGGCGATCGCCGCGGCGGGCAGGCTGTGGAACATGCCGCGGTGGACCGAGTAGTTCTCGAGCAGCCAGGTCGCACCGAACCGGATCGCAGCGTAGATCAGTCCGCCCGCGAGGATGATCGCCTCCATCGGCAGGCCCAACTGCTGGAATCGCTGCAGCAGCAGCATCGGCACGAGGGCGGCCGCGAAGGCCACGCTTTCCCGCATCGGGGGGCCGGAGCCATTGTCGAGGTCGGGCAGCATGCCGGCGGCTGCGCAGACCGTGCCGCCCAGCACGCAGGTGACCGGAGGCAGTCCGCCCACGTACCACGCGGCGGTGGCGTAGCCGACACCGACGATCGACGAACCGGTGATGTGCGCCTGGAATCCGGGCACTGCGATCCCCCGCCAAAGTCCTGCTGCCTGACGTGAGCATGGGGGCGACCGCATGCGCACGACCTGCCTGGGCGGCCACCCTCCATGGCGGTCCACACAGACACGGGAAGGTCATCGACAACGTGGGCGGCGGCACGTGTGGAGATTCAGCGGAGGCTGCGCGGTCGTATGCCCCCCTGCACTCCCCTCCGGAAAAGGTGTTTCAGCCATAAAAGTCAGGAGAGCCCGTGGCGTCTGGGTGGCTTGCGGTGTCTGGGGTGCTTGCGAAGAGCTGGTTGAATGCGGTGACTTCGAGGGGTTGCTTTTGTGTTGAAATGCGAGGCGTGGGGGCTTCGGGTGGATTGTGTTCGGTCTGCTTTCCTTGTCGTGAATCCTTATGGGGCTGTCTTTTTGGCTTCGCTCCACGGCTGATCAATCCCTACACTCTGCCGCCGCTGACCCGGATGCAGTTTGGATCTCCTGGTTCAGCTTCAAACGCGTGCACCGATCACCGGAGGCAGGAGTGGCGCTCGAAGGGTACGACCTGGTCATGCTCGGCATCCTCGCGGCGGCCGCGCTCCTCGGCTATTTCAAGGGGATCGTCTGGCAGCTGGCCTGGATCGCCGGCATCGTCGCCAGCGGTTACGCCGCCTTCCGGTTCGGCGCCGTGCTGGCGCCGTTCTTCGGGAACCAGGCGCCCTGGAATCGGTTCGCGGCCATGCTCGCGATCTACGCCGCCACGTCGATCGCCGTCTGGCTCGTGTTCCGCGTGATCTCGGGAGCGATCAACGCGGTGCACCTGTCCGCCTTCGATCATCAGCTCGGCCTGCTGTTGGGGCTGGCCAAGGGTGTGCTGCTCTGCGTGGTGGTGACATTTTTCAGCGTGACCCTCGCCCCCGCGTATCGCCACCAGATCGTGGCCAGCAAGAGCGGCAGGCTCGTGGCGGAACTCATCGTCCGCGCCGACACCTACCTTCCCAAGGAGATTCACGAGACGGTCGATCCGTTCGTGAAGCAGTTCGAGCGACAGTTCGAAAACCCGATGGGCTCTCCTGCCGCAGCGGCGGGCCAGGCTCCGGCGTTCGCCGGGCAGCAGTCTCCCCTCAAGGCGATGTGGGAGGGAGTGACCTCCGCCGCCGCCTGGGCGGGAGCGGAGCAGGGGGGGGCAGCGGGACAGGGGGGGGCAGCGTTGGGGCAGGGGGCGATGCAGGCCGGTGGCTCGTTGCCGGCGGGCAGCGCCTGGTTCGTGCCCCGTGCCGGTGGTCCGGCCCCAGAGGCGGCTGCCCAGCGCTACGCAGCTCCAGCCGCCGGGTCATCCAGCGGATTTCCGTCACCGCAGCGGTTCGCCCCGCCGCCCGCCGCGTCGCCGATGCCCGCTCCGTCGTTCAACCAGCAGCCCGTGGCTCCCCAGCAGCCGCCCGCGCCGCGGTATCCCGTCGGTGCCCAGTCGCCGCTGCCGCGGTGGTGAGCAGGCAGGATGGATCCACGGTCGCAACCGCCGCCGCCGGCAGGGCAGCAGGGCGGTTTGGGACTGGAAAAAAGGCTCGAAAGCCACCAGGCCAAAACCGGACATAAGAGACATTATCGGACGTTGGGGGCAGGGGCGGTTTCGCCCCATTCAGCGTCCATTGGCACCACTGCCCGGGACGTGGAATCACATGTCCGCCGAACCGACCGACATCGATCACGATACCGAGCCGCTTCTCGAGTCGCTCAAGGCTGATCTGCCTGCCTTGGAAACACTCCTGGAGGATGCGGATTCCCACTGGGGCTTCGAGGACCCCTTTTACCGCCTCTACCACCAGAGCTGGAAGATCTTGGGACTGCAGAGCCTGACCCTGCGGATCGTCGAAGCGCTCCGCACGCACGATCAGGGCCGCGGCCTCAATGACTGGTTCCTGGAGATCGTCGCGGCCGGAACCGGGAAGCAGTTCAGCCCGGAAATGAACCGTGACTGGCTCAATGAGACACGGCCGATCCTCGAGGCGTTCTTCCACGCCAAGACGTTCCTGGCTCTGGCGGTACGCTACGCCAAGGCCCTCGACCACGCGCCGCGCCTCCTGCCAAGCGGCTGGGCCGCAGTGCTCTATCTGTATAACGTTCGCTGAGTGGAATCCGGAACAATCTCTGGCCAGGCGCATCGCCTCAGCCACGAGGCGTTGGCATCCGAGCACTCTGGCGGAGATAATGGGGGGTAAAGGACTCAATCATGCCTGCATCGCTCATCGTTTCCGATGCGGCTGCTGTTCGATCGACTACCCTGAAGCATGAGGGCTGAAAGCATGACCAGAAATCTGACAGCCATTATTCAAGCCGAGGACGATGGCTTCGTGGCGCTGTGTCCGCAGCTCGACGTCTGCAGCCAGGGCGACACCGTCGAGGAGGCCCGAGCCAACCTTCAGGAAGCGCTCGAGCTTTTCTTCGAGACCGCGCCGTTGGACGAAGTCTCCCGTAGGCTCTCCAATGAGGTCTACGTGACTCAGCTGGAGGTCGCGGTTGGGTAAAGATCACGCCGACGCGTAGCCGGAGGCGGTGCGGCGGGCGTGGCTGAGGTCCACGAGCGTGTCGAGGATTTCTTCGACCCGCGGAGCCTTGGCGTTTTTGAAGTGCCGACAATCAGGCCGAAGTCGCCCGCGGCCGCTCGACCAGCACGATCGAGTTTTTTCATTGTTTGTCTCCCCAATAACGTTTGGTCATTTTCCTGCTGGGAATGATCGCCTTCAAGGTGATCCACCAGCGGTTGGCACCGAGGACTACGGCGGGTGATAATTGTCAAACAAGGAGTTCTTCGGACAAGGAGTTTCTCATGCTCGCACCGACAATCGTTTCCGATCCGAACGTGATGATGGGGAAGCCCGTGGTCGCGGGCACCCGGATCACCGTTGAACTCATCTTGGAGGAACTGGCGGCGGGAACGTCGGTGGCTGAACTGATCGCGGGCCATCCGGCCCTCACGCCGGAGGCCATTTCGGCGGCCCTCAATTTTGCGGCCGGTGCCTTACGGGCCGACACCGTCTATCCAGCGCCACGGCAGTCGGCATGAGGATTATCGTCGATGAGAGTGTCGATGGCCGCATCGTAGACCGCTTGCGGTGTGCAGGACACGACATTCTCGCGATCGCTGAGTTTGCTCCGGGCACACCAGACGAACTCGTACTCGCCAACGCTGACACCGAGGGCGTCTTACTTCTGACTGCCGACAAGGACTTTGGCGAACTCGTGTATCGCCGACGGATGGCCCACTGTGGGGTGATGTTGTTAAGGCAGGCCGGACTATCGATCGACGTCCGGTCTGACGTGGTTCTCACCATCCTCGCATCGCACTGTTCGGAACTGACCGCCGCATTTACGGTCATCGCCCCGGAATCCATCCGCATTCGCAGGCCACCTCACGCCGACGCGTAGCCCGAGTCGGTGCGGCGGGCGTGGCCGAGGGCCACGAGCGTGGCGAGGATTTCTTCCACCCGCGGGGCCTTGGCTGAACTTGGCCCCGGCCCTCATCGCAGCGGCGATGTCGCGAATCGCCTCAACAGGGGCGTGCAGAGCGTGGTGGCTCCCACGCGGGCGAGCCTGATCCGCAAGGGCATGGTTTACAGCCCCTCGCATGGGGGACACGGCATTCACCGTGCCGCTCTTTGATGCCTACATGCGCCGGATCATTCCGTCGTTGGAGTGATTTCAAGCGGCTCGCGTGAGATGGTGCGGTCTCGCCGTTTCCTTACGACGCGGCCTCTTCGAGGAACACTCCCATCCGCCGAAACTTCTCGTAGCGTTCCGCCACGAGGGTTTCGACGGGCTGGTCGACCAGGCTGCGGAGCGACCGTACGAGCCAGGTCTTCAGCCGGGTCGCCATCTGCCGCGGATGCCGGTGGGCGCCGCCGGCCGGTTCCTCGATCACCGCGTCGATCACGCCGAACTCCTTCAGGTCGCGCGAGCGGAACCGCAACGCCCGGGCCGCGTCGGCCTTGAACTCGACGCTCTTCCAGAGAATCCCGGCACACCCCTCTGGGCTGATCACGCTGTAGTAGGCATGCTCGAGGACCGACACCCGGTCGCCCACGCCGATGCCGAGCGCGCCGCCCGAGCCCCCTTCGCCGATCACCGCACAGAGGATCGGCACGGGGA
>JBJTSM010000575.1:0-2089 GCA_046076685.1 Planctomycetia bacterium
CCGGACTCCCTTCTCGTTCGACACCGACAGATCGCCTCGAACCCGTGAACCTTGCGAACGACGCAGGGAACGCGAACACCATGAACATCACGGCCCACATCACGAGGGCCGGGTAGACGCTGACCGAGGCGACCAGCAGGCACAGCACCGTCCAGATCGACGACATGCCGTAGTTGAACTCCATCCCGCGCGCCCGCACGGGGTCGACTGCAGGGTCGGCGAGACCGCGCCGGCTGACATACCGCCACAGCCCCCAGAACGAGGTGGCGATCAACCAGAACAGCACGCCGTAGAGCATCAGGGCGGTACGACGGTCGTCGGCACCACCCGTGACGTGTTCGGCCAGCACCGCCGTGGGAAAGGGCACGATCGACACCAGCGCAAGTTGCAGTCCGTTCACCCACAGCAGACCGTTGTCGGCTTCGCGCACGTAGCCGTAGACGCAATGGTGGTTGATCCAGCACACGAGGATCGTCACGAATCCCACCGCGAAGGCCACGAGCGTCGGCCAGTGGTCGAGCAGGTGGTCGGCGAGGCCCGAGCCCTCCGGCACGCCCTTCGCGGCCGCGACCACGTCGAATGTCAGCAGCGTCAACGCCACGGCGAACACCCCATCGCTGAGTGCTTCGACCCGGGACAGGCGCATCTGCGCAGTCAAGCATCCGGTGGTTGACGTCGTCAACCAGCCGATGCTCGACCGGCGCGAGCGACGCTCAGTCGTCGAACAGTGCGGCGAACACCGCCCGCACCGACGTTGCGTTCCATGCCGCGTCGTCGACCATCGCGTCGGTCTGCTCCACCAGCAGACGGCCCTGCACCTGCCCGAAGAACCACCACAGGAACTCCGGCACCGGCAGGTCCGCACGCACGAGCCCGCGACGTCGGGCCGATTCGAGCGCCAGGGCCGACCGGTCGATGAGCGAACGCAATGCATCATCGACCGCGGCGCGAAGGTGCGGTCGACCGACCGCAGCACCCAGCACCTCGATCTGCATACGACGGAACTCACGACGATCAGGGTGGTGAGTGGCATCGAGCAGGGCCGCAAGCACCGAACGCATCTCGTCCGCACTCGTCGCCGCCTCCACCAGGGTGGCGAACGGCGTGGCAACTCCATCGATCGCCCGACGGAAGCGCTCCGCCTGGGCCGCGACGATCAGGTGCTCGCGCCCACCGAACGCCTTGTAGATGATCGGGGTGGTGACGCCACACGCCGAGGCCACGGCGCGCATGTTCACGGCACCCTCGCCGGCGGCCTCGATCACGCGGATCGCTTCCTCCAGCAGCCGCACCGGGGTCGGTTCGTTCCCTTGTCGGTCCGCCATCGCAGAGGGCAAGGTACCCGATTCGACCCGTCCGGGCGCGTGCCCCGACTCGCCCGCCGATGACCACGCTCCGTAAGGTGAGGGGCATGTCATCGGGTTCGGGTCAGATGTTGGAGCGGCTCCTCGAGGGTTTCGACCGTCGAGTGCGGGCCACTCCGCACGACAAGTGGTCGTCGCCTACTCCCTGCGAAGGTTGGTCCGCAAGGGATCTGGTGGCTCATGTGGCGTCGAACATGTCGGGACTGGCCGCTGCCCTCACCGGGTCGGCGCCTGCCGCATTCGACCCCGACGACGTGGCGGGCAGTTGGGCGACCGCACACGCTGCCATCGTCGATGCCCTGCGCAACGGTGACCTGACGACGAAGGTGCCGGGCCCGATCGGCCTGATGCCGGCGCACGCCGTCATCGACAACCTGCTCAGCATCGACGTGCTGGTGCACACCTGGGATCTCGCCCGGGCCGTGGGCGGCGACGAGGCGCTGGACAGCGACGACGTGGCGCGGGCCTATGCGGTGATGCAGCCGATGGACGCCGTGATCCGCGCCCCCGGAGTGTTCGGGCCCAAGGTGCCCGTTCCCGAGGGTGCCGACGCCCAGACCGAGCTGCTGCACTTCCTCGGCCGCCAGACCTGAGAGCAGCGGGCTCGCCGGGCCGGAATCAGGCAACCTTCCTGCGTGGTGTTCCCGCAGGCGGGGTGGCATCGGCGAACGACGGCACCTCGGCCCCGACCGCCTGCCACAGCTGAGTGCGCAGACGATCGGCAG
>JBJTSM010000576.1:0-3473 GCA_046076685.1 Planctomycetia bacterium
GCCACCAGCGTGCTCGACCAGATCTCCTCCCGCGTGTCGTGCACCCAGTGCAGCCGCCCGGTGGCCGCGTCGAGGCAGTGCACCTTGCCCGCATACTCGGCCGCGTAGACGAGCCCGTCGGCCACCGCCACCGTCGACAGCGCCCGGCCGATGCCGGTGTATTGCCAGACCCGGCCGCTCTTCGTGATGTCGCCCGCACCACCCGGCGCGATGCAGGAGAGCGCCCCGCGACCGGGCCCGTGCACCGGATCCTGGCCGATGCCCACATAGACCCGGCTGCCCGCGACCACCGGCGAGCCGATCACTTCGTTCGGGCTCACGAGCATGCCATCGGCGTCGAGCGTCCGCGGACCGCCGCGGACGAGCGCCCAGTAGTCGATCTTCACGCCGCCCCGCTCGCGGTAGCCCGGCGGATTGCAGTCGAACGACCAGGCTTCCCGGAGCACCGCGGGCGCCGCGGCCGCTGTCGCGTCGGCCGCGGGCCGAGCCTCGGACTGGGCTTGGGGCTTTGGCGGCAGCGGCTCGAAGCCGTGGCAGAGGCCGTCGCCGCCGCCAAACACCACCTGCCTGCGGCCCTTCACGTCGACGAGCGTGGGCGACGACCACTGCCCGTGCAACACGTTCGCGCTGATGCGGCCGTCATCCCGGGCGACGAGCCCGCCCGACCGCTTGTCGAGCACGATGAGCGACGCCGCCGTGGGCAGCACCACCTTGCCGTCGTAGACGCCGTTGGCCGTGCAGACGTAGAGATGGTCGTCGACGACGAGGATCGAGCAGTTGGCCGCGTCGTGCGGAAACACCGGCAGGTCGCGGATCATGTCGAACCGCCAGAGGATGTCGGCGTCGCGTTCCCCCTGCTCCACGGGCTCCGCCCCCTCGGGCACCGAGAAGCTCGCCTCGGCGGTGAACGGGCCGTCGTTGCCGTCGGCCATGCCGGCCACGTCGAGGCAGACCACCTCGCAGCGGTTGGTGACCAGATAGACGCGGTCACCGTCGACGGTCGCGGTGGAGCAGATGCCGAGGTTCATGTCGTCGAAATCCTCGCTCACCTTCGAGCGGTCGATCTCGAGCCGCGGCACCACCAGCCGCCAGATCAGGCCGCCGGTCTGCTCGTCGAGGCACAGGAGCACGCCGCCGCGGGTCGGTGCAAACCGCGGGTCGTCGAGATCCTCGTCGTTGGTGCCGATGTAGACACGGCCATCGGCCACCACGGGGCAGGAGTAGTTTTCGCTGCCGAGGCGGACCATCCAGCGGACGTTCTTCGACGTGGCGGGATCGAACCCGAGCCGGTCGCGCCGCTTGCGGCCCGGATGAAACGCCGCCGGCAGATCCGGCTCACGGGCGACCAGATTGCGGTAGGGCCCACCTCCCCACTGCGGCCAGTCCGCGGCGGCGGCCGGCAGGGCCGGCAGGGCGGAAAGGACGACGGCCGCGACCAGCACCTTCAGTCTGCGTTCGAGCATGGAGGAGTCCCCGGTGAAGAACGGGTATTGTGGTTGCCTCGGGCCGCCAGGTCCAGCCACCGGATCGAACCCGCCACGCATGCCATCCGAACCTCCCGTCCCGCCCGCGCCGTCTCTTCCCTCCGCTCCGGCCGACCTCGCGATCGTGGGGTGCGGTGCAGCCGGGCTCTTCGCCGCCGCCTGGGCCGGACGCGCGGCCCGGGACCGCGGCCGGAGCCTCTCCATCGTCGCCCTCGACGGCGCCCGCAAGCTGGGCGCGAAGATCCTCGTGGCCGGCGGCGGCCGCTGCAACGTGACCCACTGGCGGGTGGCCGAGACCGACTTCGCCGGCAGCACGCCGCCGGCGATCCGCAAGGTGCTCGCCCGGTTCACGGCCGACGACGCCGTGGCCTTCTTCCGCGCGGCCGGCGTGGAACTCAAGCGCGAAGACACGGGCAAACTCTTTCCCGTCACCGACCGGGCCCGCACCGTGCTCGACGCGCTTGTCCGCGAGGCGACCGGCGCGGGCGCGACGCTCGTGCACCCGGCCCGCGTGGATTCGATCGCCCGCGACGCCGACGGCTTTCTCGTGGACACGTCCGCCGGACCGCTCCGGGCCGGCCGCGTGATCCTCTGCACCGGAGGCCGGTCGCTGCCCAAGTCGGGCTCCGACGGCGGCGGCCACCGGCTCGCGGCGACGCTTGGGCACTCGCTCACGGCGCCGATCGTACCGGCGCTCGTGCCGCTCGTGCTGCCGCCGGAACACTGGATCACGGAACTCTCGGGCCTCACGCTGCCGGCCGAGCTCGTGCTCGCCTCCGCGACCGGCAAGCGGATCACGGCCTGCACGGGCAGCACGCTCTGCACCCACTTCGGCCTCTCCGGCCCCGCCGTGCTCGACATCAGCCGCCACTGGCTCGTCGCGAGTCACGAGGCCGCCGCCGCGGCCGCGCCGGCCGTGAAGCTCTCGATCAACTGGCTGCCCGGCCGATCAGCCGCCGACGCCGACGCCCTCCTGCTCGCCGCGCGGGGCCGCGGCACGCTCGCGCTCCTGCGGGAGCACCTGCCCGACCGGCTCGCGCGGCGGCTCTGCGAGCTGGCCGGTGCGCCACCCACCGGCGACCTGCCCCGCGAGCCGCGGAAGCGGCTGGTGGGCCTGCTCGTCGGCACGCCGCTCGAGGTCACGGGAGACCGCGGCTTCACGCTTGCGGAGGCGACGGCCGGCGGCGTGCCGCTGGCGGAGGTTCGCCTCGACACGATGGAGAGCCGGATCTGCCCGGGCCTGCATTTCGCGGGGGAGGTGCTCGACGTCGACGGCCGGATCGGCGGCTTCAACTTCCAGTGGGCCTGGTCGAGCGGCTATCTCGCCGGCACCGCAGCGGCGGCCGGGTGATGGAACCAAAAAGGGGACATTCTGCTTTTCAACCACTGATTGCGGCGAGCGCTAGCCGCGAAGGCGAAAAGCAGAATGTCCCCTTTTTGGCGGGAGGTCAGACCGTGCTTGCATACCGCTCCCTCGGCGGAGAGGGCGGGCAGAAGAGCGTTGCATCGAACGATGGTGGCACCGCCTGCCGTTCCGCCGTGCCGAGCAGACGCGATGCGGCGGCGACCACCTGCTCCACATCGATGTCGGCCATCGACCCGCCGCCCCGCGGCGCTTGGACGGCCGCACCGCCCGTCTGCCAGGGATGCCACTGCGCAGGATCGGTGGGACCGAAGAGCGCCACCACCGGCACGCCGTGCGACGCGGCGAGGTGCGGCAGCCCGGTGTCGATGCCGACGCACAGGTCCATCCGCGACACGAGGGCGCCAACCTGACCGAGCCGCACGGAGGCCGAATGGTCGTGAACATGTCCGGCCACCGCGGGGTCGAGCCCGGCCACGATCTCCGCATGCATGGCGACGTCGGCGGGACCTCCGCAGAAGAAGACCTCGCAGTCCCGGGCCGTGACCAGCCACTCGACGACGGCCGCCCACCGGTCGAGCGGCCAGTGCTTGCCCGCGTTCGTCGACCGCACGGCCACGAAGACC
>JBJTSM010000577.1:0-3890 GCA_046076685.1 Planctomycetia bacterium
GTGGGCGAGCGATTCGGCGGCCAGCTTCTCGCGCAGCTGGCCGAGGTGTTCGAGAGGCGTGGCTTCGGGGACGAGGTCGCAGACCACCATCAGTTCGTCGATCCGCCGGGCGAACGCGGCCAGTTCCTCCCGCTTGTGCCGGGCCTCCTCGGAGAGTCGACGGCGGTCGTCATCGAGCGTGAGAAGCGTGTGGCGGTGCAGGCCGATCTGCTTCACCTCGCGGGGCGACAGCGTGGTCGGGAGGCCGCGATGTTCGAGCGCCTTCTGCCAGCGGAGGCGGGCCGCCTTGCGAACCGCCAGTGCCCGCCGGAGCGACTGCTGCGCCACGGCGACCTTGTCGGAGAGCACGTTCATCGAGCCTTCGCGGGCCGCCAGCTCCTCGAGCCGTTCGACCTCGGCCTGCGCGAGGGCGGCGCGGCGTTCGAGCGAGTTGACGGTGTCGACCGGGATCTTCTTGTCGAGCAGGCCGCACTGGGCGAGGAGTTCGTCCCGCTGCTTGTGCACCATCTCGTGCTGGCCGCGGGCCGCCTCGAGGCGGTTGGACGCGGCCCGGTCGAGCGACCAGGTGGTCACCGATGCCAGGCCCGTGCCGGCCAGGCCGAGCGCGGCCAAGGCGTAGGCCAGCGGGCCGGTGACCGTCTCCGGCAGCAGAAGCCCCGAGAGCAGCATCCCGGCACCGGTGACGAACATGGCGCCAAGCGCGATCAGCCAGCCGATGGGGATCAGCTGGCCCTCCAGGTGGCGGGCGACCTCGTCGTCGAGGCGGGCGAGGGAGCGGTCGAGCTCGGCCAGCTGCGCGGTGGCGGCGAGGCGGTTGCGGAAGAGGGTGGCCCGGCCGCTGGCCTCCTCGATTGCCTCGGCGATCGTCATGCCCTTCGGTCCCACGCCCCCCTTCACGAGGCCGCGGGTATCCTCCAGCAATCCCTTGGCCTCGGCCACGCCGCGCTTGGCCTCCTTCACGTCCTGCGACGCCTTGGCGCAGTCGCGGGCGCGGGCCCGCAGCGGGCCGAAGGAATGCGTGAAGCCCTCGGGGAGCAGCACGTCGGGCAGCCCGTCGGTGGCGTCGAGCGGGCCGCTGATGGAGACGATCCGCGCAAGGCCGGCCGCGCCGACCTGTTCGCCGAAGCGGCGGGCCGCGAGCCGGGCGTGCGATTCGGCGCGGGCCACCTCCGCGACCATCCGTTCCAGGCGGGGCTGCTCCTCGCAGAGGGCGGTGACGGCGGCGCGTTTCTGCCAGATGGCCGATTCGGCCGGCACCTCGGCGAGGCTGCGGGCCAGCCGGCTGCGGGTGCGCTTGCGGCGGCGGACGAGCCGGGCGAGCTTGTTGCGGAGTTTGGCGGCCCGCTTCCAGCCGTCGAGATCGGCATGTACGAGGGACGTGCCCATCAGCGCGTCGAGCTGGGCCGCCGCCTGCCGATGCGCGCGATGGAGCGGCTCGAGCCAGAGCACGCCGCGGACCACGTCCTCGTCCGCCACGGCGCGTTCGATCGCCGCTTCGAGCGACGCGATCTCGGCATCGGTGCGGGCCAGTTCGGCGAGCAGCCCGCCGGCCGCGACGGCCGGCGCGTGCAGCGCGGCGAGGCGGTCGAGCACCTCGTGCCGCCGCAGCCGCAGGGATTCGATCGGCGACACGGCCGGATCGGTCGAATCGAGCCGGTCGATCGCCTGCCGGATGTGGGTCAGGACGCGCGTGACCTTCGAGCGATCGAGGCCACTAGCCAGCTCGTAGAGCCGGCTGCCGCAGCCCTCGGGCTCGAGCGTGCGGAGTTCGTGCAGTTCGTCGAGGCCGAAGGCCATCACGTTGGTGAAGGTCCGCTCGTCGATGTCGCCCACGATGTCCTGCAGGTAGGGGCGGTTCCAGGGGCGGCCGTCGGTCGGCGGCACGATGTCGGTGATCGAGATGAAGTCGCCGTGGTCGCCACCGAGGCCGACGATGTCGTCCTCGTAGCTGGCCCGGGTGAGGGTCGCGAGTTCGGGTCCCTCGTGCCAACGCTCGATCGCCAGCCGACGGCCATCCGGCCCCGTGTGCACGACCAGCCTGCCGGCACACGGCAGCTGCGGGTCGAGCACGCCCCGGCGAAACAGCCCTTCGAAGCCGAAGAACATCGCGCGGACGAATTCGAGCAGCGAGGTCTTGCCGGTCTCGTTGGTGCCATGGAGCACCTGCACGCCGGGGCCGAGGCGGTCGATCGTGACGCCGTGGAGCGAGCCCGAGCGTTCGATGTGGATCGTTTCGATGTGCATGTCGCGGACTCCGTGCAGGCCGTGCCCTGGGCGGGCGATGGCGGTCAGGTGGATTCGATCAACTCGAGGGCGAGCCAGGCGGCCTCGCGGGCGAGGTCGGGGGGAATTCCGTGGGTGGGATCCTGTTCGAGGGCGTTGACGATGTCGGCCAGCGCCGTCGAGAACGAGGTGGTGCTGCCCGGCTTCGAACCGGACCGCGAATGACCCAGCGCCACGAGCGATTCGCCCGGGTCGGCGAAGAGCTCGTGGCACCAGCCGCGGAACGTGCGCGGGTCGTACAGCTGCCGCAGCCGGGCGAGCGTTTCGGCCGAAATCTCCGACACGCGCAAGCGGCGGGCCACGCTCGTGCCGCATTCGACGTGGCAGCGGATGATCCGCAGCGGTCCTGCGGCATCGAGCGACAGGCCCTCGAGCGCGGACCAGATGGCGGTGGCCAGTTCCTCGTCGCCGCCGGTCGCGGAGGCGACCGTGACCGTCTGCCAGGCGACGTGGTGCGTGGGCAGCTCGCGCCAGTTGTGCCGCCAGTCGGTGCGGGAATCGAGCAGATCGCGGCGGCCGCCGGACGACGCGGCATCCTCGACGGGCGGATGGTCGAGGAGCGTGAGCAGGCCGCACGAACCGGCCGCCGATTCGTGTGCCGACCGCGCCTGCAGGGCCGGCAGATGGTGCCAGGTGGACGGCACGGCCGGCCGCCGGCGCGAGCCCCAGACGCAGAACGTGCTCGACGACACCGCGGCCGCCCCGGGCAGCCGCAGTTGGTCCGGCGCGGCCGGCTCGTCGTCCCAGCGTTCCGAATTCCAGTGGCAGGCATCCCAGCCCACGAGGATCCGCCGCTCGAGCAGCGGCGGATGGTCGACGTCGGAAGCCGCCGTCAACGCGGCCGTCACCGCGGCATGCCTGTCGGTGGCCGAGATGATTTCCACGGCGATGCCGCGGATCTCCAGACGCAACGGCGTGGCGGGCGTGACGAACACGAGACCGGCCGGTTCGCCGAGCATCCGGGCGGCATCGGCGCAGGCGTTGGCGTCGGCCGCCATCCAGACGGTGCGGCAGCCCTGGGCGGCCAGGCCGGTGATCAGCGATCGCACGAGCGCCGCCTGCGCCGGGCTGGCACGCTGGGGGTCGAGGATGCGGCCAAACAGGACGAGCGCCGCGGCCTCCGCCTGCCGGGCCGCCGCGGCGGCCGACAGCAAGGCATCGGTGGCGGCTGTGGCGATCGGCTCGGCCACCGCCGCCGGGGCGGCTTCGAGCCTGGGCACGGGACGGTCGATCGCGGGATCGAACGCAAACACGATGTCGGCCACGGCATCCACCTTCTTGGGCTGTGCACCGCGGACGGTGCTGGTGTGCCGACGCTCGGCTCACGGAGCCGGTCAACAGCCCGAGCCGATCCGTGGCAGGGGAGAACGCGGGAAAGATGTGGGCAATGTAACGCCTTAGGCCGGTTCGCGACCAGCGCAAAAAAATGCCCGAAATCGCATTGATTTCCTGCAGTGCGCTGTCCGCCGCCGGTCGTTGCGGTCGGATGGCCGGATCAGGTCGTGAGCATCGGGGGTGAGGCGGCGAAGGAGGTTGCGAGCCGCGTGGCCCGTGGCGGGGCGCTGGTGGTGGGGCCGACCGCGGCGAGCACGCGGCTGCGGAGGAGC
>JBJTSM010000578.1:0-10807 GCA_046076685.1 Planctomycetia bacterium
CCGAGAGGATCAACCCCAGAATGATCCAAGCCCTCTGCTGGCGTTGGGCTTCTGAAACGACCCGAATGCCAATGATCTTCGAGAGCAAATAACCGATAACCTGTGCCGAGACGAGAACGGCTTTTTGATCCCAATCCCCAACGGCATCAGAACTTAGAGTCTCTGATTTAAAACCCGCTGCCGTAAAAGGCTTGCGGTACATGTACATGCAAAAATAGGTCCCAAAGGCGGCGGTGATGGCCCAAAGGTTGCCCAGCCATTGGTTGCTCAGCAGGTTCTCAAGCCATGTTGGCTCAGCAGGTCGCTTGATCACTATCTGATTCCAGAATGTCCCTCTTGCCCAAAACAACAGCATACCCCCAGAAGGGAGTAGATTGGGGCTGGGTCTTACGCAAATTCATCACCTTTTCATCAATCGTTATGTCCAAAAAGCCCGCGATTTTTTAGCGTTTTTTCTTCTGACGAGCCAGACGCTCTTTGGTCAGCAGAGTGCATCGAACCCGCAGGACAATCCTGGAATCGAATTGACTCGCCAAGTCCTCGCGCAGCGCGTTTTGGAAATTGAAAAAGCAAACAACCTAAAACAATTCACCACCAAGGAGGACTGGGCACGCCAGCGAGAAATCCTCAGAAGTCAACTCGTAGAAATGCTGGGACGACAGCCTGTGCTTTGAACAAGTGCTCCGCATTGTTTTGGTCATCGGAATCCTCCAGGAAACAGGTTATGTTAGCCTAATCAGAGGTGATTCCACTTTCTAGGGAGGCAAAACACGGTTACTAGCCTGACGATCAAACTGCGATAAATTTCATTGGAAAATCCTAGATGCAAAGGGTTTTTACTTATCGTCATGGACTATAATCAGGATTTCTGTTTGCACCGCTACGACCTAGCGGTTCGTTTTGCCGCTTTTGGGATTGTGAGTTGATTATGAACTTTGATCCGATCAAGAACAGTTTGGCCCGGAATCGTAAAAACGCTTTGATGCGAAAGAAACTCTTTCGAAAGAATCTCTTCGAAGGCCTTGAAAATCGATACTTGCTAGCCCTGGATCCCTTGGGAGTTTTGCTGGACAGATCGCCGCAGGAGAGTTCTTTATTTGGCTATCAAACGAGTTTCAAAGACCATTCGATCGCAAAATCGGGGTTAGATTTCGGGTTAGCAAGTTTCCAGAGTGTACCAGGTGACGGAAACCTAATCCCCTGGGGCCGATACCGATCACTTTCGGAACTGGAAACCAATCTTAAGCTTGCACTCACACCTATAGTCACAGGTGAGTCCTCTTGGATTCCCGCCAACGAGAGCCTAACGGATGACTTGGACTCTAAATCTGCAACCCATTTGGTATTGATAGATTATCGGATGAACCCACATCCGATGCCTCAGTTCGCGAATGGGCCAGCGATTACCGGGTCTAGCCTGCCGCAAAGAACTTGGCGAACGCACAAGAACGAAGGTCTGACGGATGTTTATATTATCGGTCCGAATACCTCGTGGGATCAAATCAACTCGCTTTTGTTGTACAACCACCATTTGCAATCGCTACAAATCCTTTCTCACGCATCTGCTGGCAAGCTCTATTTGGGTGGGATGACGATTGGGGAGCAAAATGTCGAATCGCTTGAAAATGACTTCAGAGACTGGAAAGATTCCTTTACCGATGATGCTGATATATTGATCTACGGGTGTGACTTTGCAGGATCTGAAGGCGGACAGGATTTCATCCGTAAAATCGCCTTATGGACAGCAACAGATGTTACAGCATCGACGAATCCAACTGGTGCAGAATCTTTTGGAGGCAATTGGAATCTTGAATTCCAAGTTGGACAAATAGAAACACCAAGTCTGCACTTGGCTGGATCTCAGTTTTCAGGTTTGATGAGTTCTATGTCATTCGAGGACAATTGGCCCTCAAACCAGATTCAGTCTAACGAACCGGTGATTCTTGACTTTTCAAAGGTTACTGGGAATCTGGATTTCACGATCACTGCAAGCGGTGTGAGCATCAGCTACCAAGATCAAAATCGCAATTCCAATCTTCAGTTGACTACAAACTCTAAGGTGACGATTTACGGTGGATTAGGGTCGGATAAATTCAATATTTTTTCAAATACTCTTATCGATAGGATTAGCGACCCCGCCGGAAACGATAGTGTTCGTTTCAATAGTTCGTCGGATATCGCGAAATCTTCTGGAGCAACAACGGTTTCAACTCCTGAAACCTCGTCGGTCTATTCCATCGAAGGAATAGAATATTTCGAAGGTCAAATCGTTGTCGGAAATGCCATCAAGGATCAGATTCAAAGTTCGTTGGACAACTGGTCGAGTATTGTCTCAAAATTTGCGAGCTCTAGTCAACTGTCTTCGAAGATCCCTCTGCTTGATTTGAGCCCGTTAGAAATCATTGCCAGGGGTTATGGGACTTCGTTTGCCAATCCTCAGGATGCTCAGAACACAGTAGCAAACATCTTCTCGTTTAACCCCATCACGATCCTACCGACTATCGAGCTTGGAGAAATTGCTTCAACGCTTCAAACCGAGTTGCAGCAGTTGTTGGGAACCAGCGCCACCGTTACGGCTGGAATTCGAGATTGGCGAGAACTAAGTTTTGACATCGATTTTACCAGTCAAAAAACGACCCAAAAAGCACTTGCACTGGACCAGCGACTTCGGGCCGATCTAGCAAGTGCAGGTATCACCTTAGACTCCACCTCAAACTTAGATCTCCTTGCGACCATCGGGGGAGGAATTGAACTGGGTTTGGATCTGTCGAAGTCGGATAGTCTAAGCTCCTTCAATAACTTGGATGGCCTCAGTTTTATCCGAGTCTCCCCGATTACTCTAGGAGTTGCCCTTGATGCCAAAAACGTCCAATCGACCATCGGACTCGATGCGACCGTTTTTGGTAACGCTGCCAACATTCAAGTCAGCGATGGTCAGGTGCGGATCAACGCACAAGCCAGCCTTTCCCTGAGCGATTCTGAAGTCGATGGAAAAGGAAGGTACAAGTTACCCCTAACTCCTAGAGTTCCGGATCTGGAATTCCTTGCCAACGGCAAGCTTGATGCCAGCTTTCCATTGTCATTGACACTTGGTAGCTTCAATCTATCGAATTATGGAACACCCACCCTAATTTTGAACACCGACTCGTTGCTGGAAGTCAAGGATGGATCGACTTTGGTAACTTCTCCCTCGGTCTCCTTGGATATACAACTCAGCAAACCACTGATTGACTCATTACTAAACGGGCTTGGACAACTGCGGGAAGTCGGGGAAAAAATCCCATTTGGTTTATTCGATCAACCTTTGCCTGGTTTGGGGAAAAGTCTCAATCAACTGCTAACCAACAGCGAATCAACGCTGAGCCAAGGTGGGCTGGGAGGAGTTTTTAGGCTTAAGGAATCCGCAGGACGGTACCTATACACGAACTATGATTCGCTCAGTGGCACAGGATCAACCGTCAATCCGTCTGCGACGGTAAGAGGCCTGCTCGATTCCTTGAACCAAACCTTTGCTTCTCTCACACAGACCCGCTTCGACGCTGATCGAATGGACTGGAATGGGGTAAATCTCTCCGGATTCGATTTCAGTGGCTACCGAACAAGCGGACTCAAATCCCTGCCTTCAAACTATCTTAGGGGAGTGAATTTTACCGGCAGCGATCTTCGCGGTGCAAATTTCTCCGGACTTGATCTTACGGGTGTGAATTTTTCTGGAGCGCGTTTCGACGCAAATAGTAATTTCTCGGGAACCACTCTTGTGCGGGTTCGCTTCTGCGATGCTGACCTTCGCGGAGTGAATCTATCTGGATTGGACCTCCGAAGGGCAGATTTCAGCCGCTCCATAATCGATAACTTGGACTTGCGAAATTCCGTTGCGTTCGATGTCTCTTTCGCAAACATCCGTTTTTCGACAAGCGGCGTTCCAAAATTTGGAAACTTGGTCACCAATATCGATCTGTCTGCGTGGTTTGGACCACCCTCGAATAACGGCTGGAGAAAATTGCATTACGGCCTTGATCTATCTAACAGTCCCAACAAAAATTGGAACCGGTTTGATCTTTCAGAACTGGATTTCTCAGGGGTGAATCTCAGCGGATTTAACCTTCAAGGTGCGAACCTTAGAAACACTATTCTTTCGAATGCAAACTTATCAAACGCCAATCTTTCTAATGCATTTGGCTGGTTCACCACCTGGACCAACGCCCAATTGGCCAATGCCATCGTTACCGGACTTGTATCGAATATCCAGGTTCCATTCTTGGGTTCAGGGGCTGGAATCAAGTGGCTGAATTCACAGTCGAATAGCAAAAATATTGATTTCATCAATTTCGATTTTTCAGGTTGGGATCTTTCGAATATTGATTTTAATAGCATATCCATCATTGGTGGAAACTTCACAGGCACGAAGCTTCGCGGTACCAAGCTCGGATCATTTGACCCAAGTCTTGATTTTTCTTTTGCCGACTTAAGTGGAATCGACCTAACGGGAATATCCACCATCGCCGGAAAATTTCGCGGATCGATCCTATCTGGGTTGGATTTCAAAGACATTTCCTGGAATATTCCTTCGTTTGAATTCACTGGAGCAGACTTCTCGGGCACATCAAATCTTGATGGACTATTTTCTAAACTAGGTCCAAATATCAAGGCAAAGTTCGATTTTGTGAATTTCCAAGGAGTTGATTTCAGCAGTTTGTCGCCAAATGCGAAAGATCTTTTCAAATATGGATCGTTCCAGGTGGTGAACTTTGGATCTACGAACCTCACAGGAGTTAATTTATCTGGGGGCCGTCTATCGAATTCATTTTTTGGACTTGCAAATGTGCAAGGAGTCAATTTCTCTAACGCGGACCTAACCGGGGCCAATCTCTATGGAATCGTCGGAACGATTACCAATGTCGCAGGTGCGTTTATCGATAAGCTCTCATCTCTGCCTTCTCAATGGAACGGAAATGCGACTCTTTTAAAATCTCTCAATCGAGTTGTTATCGATGATATCTTTGAAAAGGGAGCCGCTGGCCCGCCATTCTCCTTCTCCGGCGGTCTTACTTTTAAAAATAACCAAGTGGATTTGTCTCTGAATCTTCAATCAAATCTCGACAGGAGCTTCGAAAATGAATTCTCGCTCAGTAGCGAGGACCTTTCCCAAGATGTTAGAACGACTTTGCCATCGATATCCATAACCGGCAAAGCAACCGGTCGCGGAGTATTTGCCTTAAACGTGGATCTGGGCGTTTTTCTCGGAACCCGAGACCAATCTATCGCAGGTTTATTTAACGTACCTATTCCTGACGTATCATCATTAGACCCATATATCCGTTTGAATCGCCTTGATGTCGGAGCATCCTTGGGAACCTCTAGCCTCAACGCAAATCTAAGTATCGCCGAGCTCGGATCGGTATCCGTGGATAACCTGTACTTAAAATTAGCTGGAGGTGCTAGGGCAGCTATTAACACGGTGGATCCGAATCGATTGCTTCGTCTGTCTGATGTCGCTGCGAAAAAGAAAGCAGACCCTGATGGTTGGTTCAAGAATCTCCTGAATGTTACACCAACCGGATCGTTTGACGCGGGTTTTGCCGTCTCGGTCGATTCAGCTGTAAAAATCGGCGCGCAATCTTTCTCAGCCTATTTTGGTAATTTGATTGTAAACCTAACCAACGACCAGTTGGTGTATAACGACGAAAACGGTAATGCAAGACTTGCAACGCCAAAGCTCACCTTAGACGTTGAACTCAACGCGACGCAGCGAGACGTCCTGCTAGAGGCGCTGAGTTCGTTGAAAGATTCAAGCGACGAGGCGCTGAGCAGCGGATTTTTGAACTCAAAGATCCCCGGCCTTGATAAATCCCTCAAGGAACTCTTTGTGGTCTCGGGTGATACGAGCTTTCTGTCCAATCTGGTGAATCTGGTCAACGATGCCAAAGACTACTTTAATAAGACCAACCTTTTCTTAAGCACCGCTCCTACAAACCCCCAGAGAGCCACGATCCGGGGACTTGCCTCTGCCCTAAACGAAGCCCTCGCACGCTCCACAGCACTACCGTTTGATACCACCAAATCGATTTGGAATGGTGCGAAGCTTGCTTACACCAACTTCAGCGATCTGGATCTGACAGGCTTTAGCTTCGTCGGGGCCGATCTTCGCAACGCGAACTTTACCCGAGCTATCCTCAAGAATGTCAACTTCTCGGGAGCGAACCTCTCGGGGGCTATCTTCCAAGGAGCAAACCTCTTTGGGGCGAACCTCCAAGGCTCCAAACTCACCGACGTGTCGTTCGACCAACTGGATCTGCGTCAAGCCAACTTCTCCAATACGATCCTCACGGGAGTATCGTTCAAGAAGGCCTCGCTTATCGGAACCAAATTTGCCAAGAGCATCGTCCAGGCCTCGACCGACATCGCTGGCGCGTTTTATACCGGAGTCTTGGCCGATGAACTCAATCAAGCAGCCAACAAGATCACCGCCCTGAGGCTCGATGCGACCTCACAGGTCAGTAGTCTCAAGGGTTATGTACTCAATGGTTTTGATCTATCGAATCTGGATCTTTCTAAAGTCGACTTAACTGAAAGTAAACTGATTGCTGCGAACCTTCGCAACACCATCCTGGACTCCCAGCGACTGATCAATGCAGATCTGCAGCAGGCTTTGATCTATAAAGCCAAGTTCCAGAACGCAGCGCAAAACGTACAGGATCTTCTTGCCAAGGGGATCGTCGTTGCCAAGGCTGCCACCGGTCAGATCATGTCGATCGACTTTGGGAACATCGCAAGCATCCCCGATAAGCTCAAGAGTATCGGGGCACAAACTAGCAGCCTCCAGGCTGATCTCTCGGGGATGAACCTCTCGGGCTTTGATCTCTCTGGAATCGATTTCTCTGGACTCAAGCTCCTGGGCAGCAACCTCTCAAGCGCCAAGCTCGATGGGGCCAAACTAGCCAGTTGCCTGATCGACCAAGGAACCAAGTTCGTCAATGCAAATCTTCAGGGAGTATCAACTCTTCCATCGATCCTCAAAGGAGACTTCACCAGGGCGAATCTTGCTGGTCTGGATTTGACCGACAAGGTCCTCGAAGGCTTGAAGCTCTCTGGGGCAAACCTCAAGGGGGCGATTTTAACCAATGCCAAACTAGGCTTGTCCGATCTTCGCAATGCAATCTTGACCGATGTGCAGGCTCTGGGGGCCAATGCAGCCGCGCAGATCGACGCCCTAAAGGCGGCCCTGGCAGGAGCTCTGTACGATAAGTACACCGAGTTTACCGAAAGCTCCAAGGCTCTGCTCCAGGGGGCCATGTCCCCGATGATGCTTGACGAAGTCTTCGAACAAGGGGCCAAGGGACCTTTGTTCTCCTTCCTAGGTGGCTTGGATATCGGCAGCACTGGAATGGGATTGTCCCTGAACCTGCAGGTCAACATCGACAAAGAGATTTCCAGAGCCTTTGGCTTAGACTCCTCGGATCTACCTGGTATTGCTCAGCAGCTTGTTCCTAATTTTAACCTTTCGGGAACTGCCACAGCCCGTCTGGTGACGGCCATCGACGTGGATCTTGGTATGGATGTCGCCAAGGGGAGCGGCAATAGCTTTACTTTGGATACCCAGTCCTGGCTCCGCTTGAACCGTTTCGATGCAGGGGTCCGGCTGGCTCTAAGCGGCCTGAATGCAGATGTGTCGGTAGCCGGTCTAGCGAATGTTTCGGTCAGCCAAGGTCTGATCGACCTGCGCGCTGCTGCCCAAATCGCCCTGGAAGATCCCGATAATGCCGATGGACTCAACCGGATCACCAGTGCCGATCGCCAAACCATCAGCCTGTCCAAAATGGTGGATCTGACTACGACCTCCAACCTCCGTGGAAGCCTGCTTCTAAATGCCCAAGGAGCCGGGTTCAACCTCAATGACTTCGGCCTTCCGACGCTGATCTTCAGGGCTCCTGATCTGATCACCAAGGATCCAACCACCGGTCAGTACCAAGTCGCCAAGCCCGAAGTCTTCTTGGACGTCCGAATCACCGAGAATCTCAAAAGCAAAATCCTCGACTTGCTTGGAACCATCGACGACTCAGGAAACGCTGCCCTTTCGAACGGATTGCTGAACAATCCGATCCCAGGACTAGGCCAGAGTGTCAACGAACTTCTACAAGTCTCGAAAGATTCACAAGGCAACGTCACAGCCTTTAAGTTCAAAGCCGCAGCCGAAACCTATCTCAATAGCTTCAGCTACACCACCAACAACTTCCCAAGCCTCTCGGGGCTCAGTCAAGTACTCCAGAAGGTCCTCTCGAAGGATCTCTCTGTACCGTTTAATACCACCAAACGGGACTGGTCAGGTTTCGATTTTTCAGGATATGACTTCAGCAAGTTTTCCATCGATGCACTCAGGAACTTCAACTTCCGGGGTGCGAACCTCTCAGGGGCAAACTTCCAAGGACTCGATCTCGGTGGTGTCGACTTCTCAGGGGCCAACCTTCGAGGTGCGATCTTCGATGCCCTGACAGTGCTCGGTAATGTCAAGTTCACCGGAGCTGACCTCCGGGATATCGATTGGACAGGGATCGACCTTCGTGGCTTGGACTTCCAAGGTGTCAATCTCTCGGGTGTAAACTTCAGCGGTTTGGATCTATCGGGAATCAACTTCCAAGGAGCAAACCTCTTTAAGGTGAACTTTTCAGGCGCCAATCTGCGTTGGTGCAACCTCATCGGTGCAAACCTCATCGGTGCAGATCTCTCGAAGGTCTTTGCGATCGGTGTCTCATGGAGCAGTTTCCTCAGTAGCGACCTGAAGTTCGATGCAACGACCAAGTTCGACAACATGCTCGTCGATATCAATCTGTCGAGCCTGTTTGGATCCCTCTACGGAAAAATGAAAAAGTTGCAGGTCGGACTCGACCTCTCGGGAATCAACTACCGGTGGAAATCATGGGATCTTTCAGGTATCGATTTCTCTGGAGTCAACCTCACAGGGATTGATTTTAGTTTCAGCAACCTCTCGAACGTCAATTTCAACGGATCGATTCTGACAAATATCAACCTAAGCAATGCCTTTGGATGGAACATCCATTGGGGTACTGGCTCAGGCTCAGCGACTTTCAGCGGATTTACCGGAATCAATCTCAGCGGATTCCTAAGCAACATCCAATTGCCAAGTTTTGGAGCATCAAACGGTACTGCCAGGACCTGGACCAGTGGCCTGGATCTCTCAGGACTTACCTTCAATTGGAGCCGTTGGGATCTACGCGGCGTAGACTTCAGCGGTATCAAACTCGGGAACATCAACTTTCGCTTTAGCAACCTCTCGAACGCAAAGTTCAACGGAACCATTTTTGGAAACATCGATTGGACTGGATCGACTTGGAAGGGAATCAATCTCTCTGGTGTAACACTCAAAGGACTCTTCCGGGACGTCGACTTTGGCGGTGTAACGTTCCCAACCGGAATCTCCCTGGACCCTACAGGCTTGGACTTCACCGGCGCAAAGTTCAGTGGGTCGATCGGCTTTGAGAACTTTTTAGAAAAACTTTATAACGCTTGGAACAGCCTTCCTGGCCAGCCCCAGTCCCGCCCCAAGATCCGCTTCGATTGGGTGGATTTCAGTGGCCTTGATTTAAGCAATTGGAGTAGCCCGATCTCCGATGTCCTACAGTTGGGGGACTTCAAAGGTGTGAACTTCAGCAAGCTTAAGCTCCCGAGCCTGGGCACAACCGGTACTAGCGGCTCCTCGTGGGACCTCTCGGGCTTGAACCTGAGCATGAGCAACTGGACCGGTGTAAGCGTTGGCGGACCGACCAAGTTCAAGTTCGATGGATCCAACCTCACCGGAGCAGATCTAAGCGGCATCGCAGACAGAATCACTTCGGCCGCAAAAGCCTTCTACGACGGATTGACCTCGTTTGGAAACGCTACACTAGAGTTCCTCAACAGCTTGAATATGGATTCGGAATTGGTCGATTCTATCTTCAGTGCTCCTATCACTGGCCCTGCTTTCCAGATAGACCCGATTTTTGAGCCCAAAGGAACCGAGGAAATCAAACTCGGATTCAGACTCCAGGTCAATCAAGACCTGCTGAGCCAACTGCAGTTCGCTCTAGGAATGGACGATCTGGGACTCTCTTCGGTTGCTAGCCTTGGATCGCTCAACCTTAGTGGAACAGCTAAAACCCGATTCCTTGTCGCTTTGGATCTTGGTGGAGAAGTTCTTGTTCCTCTTAAGTCGACCAACATCGCCGGGGTTGTGTCTGTACCTACCCCGGATTTTGGAGCGACAAAGGTCAGTGTAGGAATCAGTCGCTTTGATGTCGGAGCCAGTATTGGGCTCTACGGACTCAACGCAATAGTGAGCGTGGCTAATCTTGGCTCTGCAGGTATCAAAGACAGTGAGGCCTCGCTTGCCCTAGCCGTTAGGGTATCGCTGAGCGATCCAAATGGTGATGGAAAACTCACATCCCAAGAGGTCTCTTCGCTCAAGATAGCCGATCCTAAGGGTTGGTATAAGAATGTCATTCAAATCACCCCGGCCGGTAAATTCGATGCGGACTTTACCCTTTCAATCGATCCAAGCATACAAATCGGTGGCCAGAAATTTTCAGACTACTTCGGCGATCCGATTGTCAGCCTAACCAACGACAGGCTGCTTTACACCGACGAAAACGGGATCACTCTTGTAGCCTCACCCAAGGTAGAGTTGGACGTTGAACTCAACGCGACGCAGCGAGACGTCCTGCTAGAGGCGCTGAGTTCGTTGAAAGATTCAAGCGACGAGGCGCTGAGCAGCGGATTTTTGAACTCAAAGATCCCCGGCCTTGATAAATCCCTC
>JBJTSM010000579.1:0-3956 GCA_046076685.1 Planctomycetia bacterium
TGAGCACCGGCATCCGGGCCTCGGCACAGACCCGGCGGATGAGCGTCTCGCCGCCCCGGGGAATGACGATGTCGATGCAATCGTCCATGTTCAAGAATGCGCCGACCGCCTCGCGGTCGGGGGTGTCGACGAGCTGCACGCAGTCGGCGGGGAGACCGCTCGCCTCGAGGGCCCGGCGGACGCTCTGCACGATCCGCGCACTCGAATGCGCCGCCTCCTTGCCGCCGCGAAGGATGATCGCGTTGCCGGCGGCCAGGGCCACCGCCGCGGCGTCGGCCGTGACGTTGGGCCGCGACTCGTAGATGAAGAACACCACGCCGAGCGGCACCCGGACCTTCCGCACGACCAGGCCGCTGGGCTGCGTGGCCTCCTCGATCACCTCGCCGACGGGATCGGGCAGGACCGCCACCGCCTCGACGCCGGCGGCGATTCCCTCCACCCGCTTGGCATCGAGCGTGAGCCGGTCGATGGCGGCGGCGGTGAGGCCGAAGCCGGGCGCCGCCGCGAGATCGAGCTGGTTGGCCGCCAGGATCTCGGCCACGTCGGCCCGGATCGCGGCCGCGGCGGCCCGCAGACAGGCGGCCTTCCGCTCCCCGGGTACGCCCGCCAGATCGATGGCGGCCTGGCGGGCCCGCGCGGCGATCGAGCGGCAGTGCGACTCGAGGTTCGTGGCGGGGGCGGGACTGGCGGTCGTGGATGCCGTGGCCATGGGGGGCTCCGAGCGGGTGCGGGGATCGATCGACTGCACTATCTTAGAGGCCCGCCCGCACTTCTCACACTGGAGCCCCCGAATGCCCCGCACGAGTCTCTCCCGCCGTTCGTTCCTTGCCGCGACGGCAGGCACAGCCGCGCTGTCACGCCTGACCCCGTGGTGCGGCCCGGCCGCCGCCGCGGAGCCCCACGGCCTCAACCTCGGACTCCAGCTCTATTCCCTCCGCGGCTACCCGGTGGACGAGGCGCTCGCGCACGCCCGCGACCTCGGCTTCCGGTTCGTCGAGTTCTACAGCGGCATGTATCCGCTCGACTCCGACGCCGCCGCCATCGCGGCGATCAACACGAAAGTCGCCGACCTGGGCCTCACGATCTCGGGGTACGGCGTCGTTCGCTTCACGAACGATGCCGCCGCCAATCGGAAGATCTTCGCCTTCGCGAAGGCCGCCGGCATCCGCACGCTCGGCGCCGACCCCGACCCCGATTCCTTCACGAGCCTCGATGAACTCGTGCAGGAGTTCGACATCCGCGTGGCGATCCACAACCACGGGCCGACGCACCGCTACAACAAGGCGATCGACGTGCTCCAGGCCGTGGAGAAGCACGATACCCGCATCGGCGCCTGTGCCGACCTCGGCCACTACCTGCGGTCGGGTGAACGGCCGGTCGAGGTGATCCGGCTGCTGAAGGGCCGCCTGTACGGCATCCATTTGAAGGACTTCGCCGAAATGCAGGACAAGACGAAGGGCGTGATCCTCGGCAAGGGCCACATCGACGTGCCGACCGTGATGGCGGCGCTCGTGGCGGCCGGATTCCCCGCCGACGGAGCGCTCTCGATCGAATACGAGGAGAATCCCAAGGATCCGCTCGCCGACATCAAGGCCTGCGAGCAGGCGGCCCGTGCCGCGATCGCGGGTCTGTAGCGGCGTGTAACTCGACCGCCGCGCGGACGAGCCCCACCGCGTGGACGCGGATGATCTGGATCCCGGCGGCGGCGAGCCCGCAGGCGCTCCCGGCAGTGCCGCCATCGCGCTCCGCGAGGCTCGCGGGCCGGCCCAGGGCCGCCTCGATCACCTTGCCGATGAATCCTTTGCGGGAATGGCCGACGAGGATCGGCACGCCGAGGTCGAGAAACTCGCCGGCGCGGGCCATGAGCTCGAGATTGTGGGCATGCGTCTTGCCGAAGCCGATGCCAGGATCGAGGCAGATGCGGTCGAGCGCGATGCCGGCGGCCAGCAGGGCGTCGCGACGCCGCTCCAGGTAGGCGTGGATCTCCGCCACGACGTCGTCGTACCACGGCTCGACCTGCATGGTCTGCGGCGTACCCTGCATGTGCATGGCGCAGACGCCGGCCCGCGACTCGACGGCCACCCGCAGCATCTCGGGATCGCCTTCGAGCCCGGTCACGTCGTTGATGATCTCGGCCCCCAGCTCGATGGCCCGGGCCGCCACCACCGCCTTCGACGTATCGATCGAGACCGGCACGCCGGCCTGCCTGGCCAGCCCTCTGACCACCTCGCCCACACGGCGCAGCTCTTCCTCGGGCGACACCGGCTCGGAGTAGGGCCGCGTGCTCTCACCGCCGACGTCGAGGACATCGGCCCCCTCGGCCACGAGCGCCAGCCCATGGGCCACGGCCTCGTCGACGCTCGTCAGCCGGCCGCCGTCGGAAAAGCTGTCGGGCGTGACGTTGACGATCCCCATCACGAGCGGCCGCCGCACCGGCGCATCCGCAGCCGGCAGCGGCAGCCGCACGGTCCGGAGCTGCCAGTGGGTGGGACGGGGGAACGACGTCATTCCACGATTCTACCACCCAGGACGAGCGAGCCGGGATCGTCCTCCACCCACGGGAGGGCTGACTCCCCGGACACCGAAGCGAGCGTCAGGCGCCTCGACGCATCCCGCGCACCACCCAGGACGAGCGAGCCGGGATCGGCGGAAGCTCGAGGAGCATTGGGCGTATCCTCGCCCAGCGACGAGCCCCTCCGCCGTTGGATCGGCGGACACGACCCTTCTGCCGTCCCGGCTCGCGGCGCGCGCACCGTCCGCTACCACGGTTCTTCCATCAGGCCCACGATCTGCTGGGCCAGCTTCACGATCATCTCCTGCTGCGTCGTGGCGACCGAGCGGCCGTATTCGGGCACGAGCGCCGCCGCCTGTCCGACGTCCACGCTCGCCGCCGGCATGGGCACGCCGCCCGACGCGAGCACCGCGCCGCCCCGGTCGGCCCAGGTCACGAGCACCTGCAGGTTCATCTGCACCATCCGCGACTGGTCGGTCGGGCTCTCCACCACCATCCGCTTCGTGTCGGCCACGATCCGCGCGGTCAGCACGCTGTCGGCGGCGGGATCACCGACCACCTTGAAGGGCGTGCGTTTCTCGATCTCCTTGCACACCGCCTCGGTGAGCCGTTCACCGATGTCGATGCCCGGCGTGGTGCGGAAACTGTCGGACTGGATGATCGGCACGTAGACCGTGCGCACGTTCGGCGCGTAGAGCGTGTTGTTGCCGAAGCGGTAGCCGGCACAGCCGCCGCCGAGCAGCGCGGCACAGGCGCAGGCGATGCCGGCCAACCGACGGCGATGGACGAGACGTGCGCCCATGAGAGAACCGTCCATTCAGCGGAGGGGCGGGGCGATGCCGGAATTGTCACCGCGGGCGATCGCCGTGTCGGCCTCGGCCATCGCGTCGAGCTCGGCCTCCTTGAGCGAGTCGGGATTGAGGATCGCCGTCAGCATCGGGAACGGATTGTCGGAGACGTCGGCCAGGCCGTTGATCGAGTCGAGCCGGTCGCGGGCCTGTTGGGCGAGCATCGTCTTGGGATAGTCGCGGGCGATCAGGGCGTAGTAGATCCGGGCCGACGTGTAGTGCTGGCCCTTGGCGTAGAACTCCGCCCGCTTCCAGTGCCGCTGGGCCTGCTGCGCCGCGATCGCGGCCCGCGTGGTCTGCACCCGCTCGGCCTCGTCCTTCGCCAGCTGGTCGGGAAACTGCACGAGCGTCTGGTCGGCCAGCATCTCCGCCTCGTCGAGCACGCCCCCCTCATAGCCCGGCCCCTGGTAGGCCCGCATCTTGGCCTGCAGCCCGAGCAGGTGGGCCTGGAGCAGGAAATCGCTGTCGGGATATTCGGTGCGGAGCAGGCCGTAGAAGTAGTCGGCGTCGAGCCACTGCCGGTCGAGGAAGTGCGCGTTGGCCTGCGCCATGATGCTGTCGTCGGCGAGCGGCCCGCGCGGGTCGTTGATGCGGAC
>JBJTSM010000580.1:0-4315 GCA_046076685.1 Planctomycetia bacterium
GACCGTGCCGACCGGGCCCGGCTTCACCGCCGACGCGCTGCTCGCCACGATGGCCCGCGACAAGAAAACCGTCGGCGGCCGGCTCCGCTTCGTCCTCCCCACGCGGATCGGCCACGTGGAACTCGTCGATGGGATCGATCCGGCGACGGTGCGGACGATCCTCGGCTGCTGACCACAAGCTGCTGACCACAAGGAGGCCACGACATGCGACGCCACACGACCCCCTGCCTCGCGATCGGACTCCTGGCGACCGTCGTCTGGACCTGCTCGGCCTCTTCCGTCCGGGCCCAGAACGACTGGCAGTATCCCGATCCCTACTTCGGCATCCTCGAGATCGAGAAGTCGCACGACGGTTCGACGGCCCGCCGGTATCGCGCCGAGGTGAATCCCGCGCCGCGGGCCGGAAAGTTCTCTGCGCCCTCCTGGTGGCCGGTTCCCGCCGGCGAACCCGCCGCCCCGCACGCCCCCGCCCCCCGGCCTCGCTGGCGTACCCGCTCGCGCCGGTAGCGAAACAGAGGGCTCCTCGGTGCTCCCGTGCGCCGCACGATCCGTGGGTGCGCCTCCTTGCCGCGAATCCCGAAGCGCACGCTGAGGGAAAACGCGTTCCATTCCGGTGGGGCCTCCCGCCTTCCCTCAGCTCGCGCTTCGGGCTTCCAGGCAGCGGCGGGAAAGCCCGGCCGCTTTAGTGCACGAGGCCGGACGCCGTGTCGAGCGTGCTCATGCCGTGCATCAACAGCGCCACCGCCTCGGGGTTCGTCGCCAGGCTGAGCGCCTCGGTGCCGCTGATCTGGCCCGCCTTGTAGAGTTCGGCGAGGTGCTGATCGAAGAGCTGCATGCCGTTCTCGCGGTTGGCGATCGCCTGCGGCAGGCTCGAGATCCGTCCCTCCAGGATCGCCTTGCCCACCACCGCCGTGTTGCGCATCACCTCGAGCACGGGGATCCGCCCCTTGTCCTTCTGCTTGTGCACCGCCAGCCGCTGGCTGACGACGGCCGCGAGATTCGTCGCCAATTCCGTCTGCAAAAGCTCACGCTCGTCGGGCGGAAACATCGCCACGAGCCGCTGCATCGTGAACGAGGCGTTCGTGGTGTGGACGGTGCTGAACACGAGGTGGCCGGTGTCGGCGGCCTGCAGCGCCACCCGCATCGTCTCGGCGTCGCGGAGCTCGCCGACGAGGATCACGTCGGGATCCTGCCGCAGGGCGCGGCGCAGCGACTCGGCGAAGCTCGGCGTGTCGCGGCCGATCTCGCACTGGGCCACGAGGCTCTTCTGCGACGCGTGCACGAACTCGATCGGATCCTCGACGGTGACGATCCGCAGCCGCTGGGTGCGGTTGAGATGGTCGATCATCGCCGCCAAGGTCGTGCTCTTGCCGCTGCCGGTCGTGCCCGTCATCAGCACGAGGCCGCGTTGCTCCTCGGCGATCTCCTGGAGCACGGCCGGCAGGCCAAGTTCGGCGAACGATTTGATCCGCAGCGGAATGGTGCGGGCCGCGATGCAGAGGTTGCCCTGCTCGTGAAAGACGTTGATGCGGAAGCGGGCGACCTCGGGCATGAAAAACGAAAAGTCGCAGCTGCACTCGCTCTCCACCCGCCGCCGCTGTCCTTCGTCGGCCACCTGTGCGACGAGTTCACGGACCTGCTCCGGGGTGACGGGCGGGGCGTTGATGGCGACCATCGTGCCGTCCACCCGCACCGTCGGCGGGCTCCCCACCTGCACATGGAGATCGCTGGCGTTGAACTGGACGGTGGCCTTGAGCAGCCGCTGCATTTCCATCGATCGACTCTCCGAAGGTCTGGGCCTCTGGTTTTCAGCCGCCGAGGATCACGAACGGGCCGGCGGGGCGACGGTCGACCGGGCCGATTGGGCAGACGCCTGCTCGAGCCACCACGCCTCCGCCCGCGGCTCGGTCCACTCCGTCGCACAGCCGCACTTTTCCAGCGCGTCGGCCACGGCACGGGCATCGGCATAGCGATCCTCGGGCCGCTTGGCGAGGCAGCGGAGGATCACCGCCTCGAGGTCGGCCGGCACGTCGGCGACCAGCTCCCGCGGCGGCTTCACGGGATCGTTCAGATGGGCCCGCAGCACCTCGGCCGGGGTGGCGCGGACGAACGGCGGGACGCCCGTGACGAGAAAATAGAGCAGCGTCCCGAGGCCGTAGACGTCGGCGCGGGCGTCGCTGCCGCGGCCGGCCACCGCCTGCTCGGGCGCGAGATACTCGGGCGTGCCGGAGACGACCGCGTCGGTGATCGGGGGCTGCCCATCAGCCGTCACCTGTCCGACGACACCGAAGTCGAGCACCTTCGCCACGTCGCAGCGGCCGCCGAGCACCGACACGAAGATGTTCGCGGGGCTCAGGTCGCGATGGACGAACCCGCAGTGGTGGGCCTCGGCGAGGGCGCCGCAGACCTGGCGAGCGAGATGCACCGCCCGGGCCGCCGGCATCGGCCCGGCGTCGCGCACGATCGCGGCCACACTGCGGCCCGGGAGATACTCCATGGCACAGTAGGGCGTGCCGTCGTCGGCACGGCCGGAATCGAAGATGGTGATCGTGTTCGGGTGCGACAGCGTCGCCGCCGCCTGCACCTCCCGCTCGAACCTGGCGACCGCGTCGGGGTCGCCCGACCGGATGATCTTCAGGGCGCAGGGCCGATCGAGGAACTCGTGCTCCGCGAGATACACCTCCCCCATCCCCCCCTCGTCGAGCTTGCGGAGCAGACGGTATGGCCCGACCCGTTCGAACCCGTCGCCGCCCGCGCTTCGGCCCCGCAGCACCCAGGCGGCGAGTGTCGAGAGCGCGACCCCCACGATGAGAAACAGGGCGTTCACCATCACGATCTGGTGATTCGCCAGGTCGTCGCGGTCGAGGTTCACCGTGTCGGCGTGGTGCAGCACGAGGCCTTGGCAGAGGATCATGGCCGCCGCGAAGGTCACCGCGATCCGGGCCGTGGCCGCCGGGGACCGGGGCACGAAGATGCCCGACAGGAGCATGAGCACGAGTGCCCGCATCACGCCGTTCTTCTGGATGGCGACGGCGTCCACCAGATCGCGGCGGTCGATGAGATCGACCGCGGAGAGATTCTGTGCCGCGAGCAGCACGAGGATCTCGAAACCGAACAGGCACGCCTCCACGACGCGGAGCTGGCGGCGGCCGAGCCGCACCCGCGAACGAAGGAAGGCGAAGATCGCCGCCGCCACCGCCGCCCGCAGGAGGAGCGACCAGGTCGGCGCGTCGGTCGAGGCGGCCGTGCCCGCCGTCGGGCCCGTCCATTTCGCCACGGCGAACACGAGGTGAAAGAGCGACAGGAATCCGGCGACGACCGCCAGCCGCGACCGCAGCAGCGACGCCGGCGTGGTGTCGGCCTTTTCGGCCGTGTCGCCCGACTCGAGGTCGATCTCGTCGTCGCCGGGATCGACAGCCTCCGGTCGGCCGGTCTCGTCCTTCGCTGCGTGCATGAGTGATGTCCTTCTTGCGGGAGCGGCTTCGAGGCGCGGCCGTTTCTATTTCAACCGCCGCCGTGAGGGCTTCCCTCAGGGCTTGTGGCCGTGGGCCGGCTTGAGTGGGTCGGGCAGGCTGGGGAGGGACGCCGGATCGGGCAGGGGCACCTCGCGCAGCCACGACCGCGCCTTCTTCAGGCCTTCGTCGATCGCGTCTTTCCGGCCGGCGACGTTCTCCTCGACGGTGTCGACCGCCCGCTTGACGGCGGCGACGATGCGACCCTCCTCCTTGCTGCCGCCATGGAGCCAGGGCACGAAGAGATACGCGACGGCGACGGCGGCGAGCGTCAGCAGCGGGGTGCGCATGCGGAGCACCGTGTCGCGGTAGCGCTGCCAATCCGACCAGAGGTAGTAGAACGTGAGCGGCGGGACGAGAAACAGCGTGCCCTGGATCGGGTTCTTGCGGAAGGAGAGCGTGACGAGGCTCGTGAGATCACCCGCGATGCCGACGAGGTTCAGGGCGACGATCGCCCAGCACAGCCACACGGCGAGCGGGTGCCGGCCGATCATCCCGCTGGCGACCGCCAGGATGATGAGGATGAACGACACCGTGTAGCTCGTCTCGCTGACCCAGGCGGTCCAGCGGCCGAGGAGGCCGAAGAACGAACGGTAGGCGACGACCATCGACGACGAACCGCCCGGCATCGGCCGCCCTACCAGCGTGCCCAGCAGGCCCACGAGCCACGAGACCGTCGTCCGCAGCACGGCGAAGACGATGCCCGCCGCCGTGCAGACGGCCCCGAGCCAATCGACCCCGGCCGTGCCTTCCTGCGCAGCGGCGCTCGCTCCACGCTTCGCCGCCGCCGCCGGTCGCTGCGG
>JBJTSM010000581.1:0-2488 GCA_046076685.1 Planctomycetia bacterium
GACATCCTTGAGCAGCTACCTCCCACCACCGTTTACTAGCCTTAGCATTTTTCAAAACTCGATAACTTTCCCCCAACCAAAACGCCGCTGGTACGGATTGCAAATAACACACTGGTGGTGCTCGTGCTGCTCGGCACGATCCTCTACGGAGCATGGACGATCGTGAGCAAGGGCCCGGGCGGCACGGCGGGCGGCACGGCGGAACCCCTGCGGGCCGACCTCGCGTCGGCGCCGGCCTTCGCGCCACAGGTCGAGATGCCCACGTCCCCTGCCCAGCCCGCGACGACGACGAGCCAACTCAGTCCTGCCACGGCCGCCGACACCGCCAGCCTGCCGGCAGCATCCTCGCCTCCGGCGGCTGCCGCGACCGGCGGGCCGACTTACCTGAACGCCGTCTCCGCACCGCCGCCGGTGGCCGAACGGGGCTTCCCCGCCGAGACCGCGCCGGCAACTGCAGCAGCAGCGTTGGCCGCCGCCGCCGCGACCACGCCGCCGCCCGCAGACATGCCACCGGCCTCCGGCTTTGATGCCCCGCGTTCCCCGCAGCAGGCACCGCCGGCGTCGGGCTACGCGCTTGAGGCGACGCCGTCGGCCGCCTTCGCATCATCGTGGGCCGACGCGCACGACAAGCTCGCCGCGGGCCGCTACGCCGAGGCCTTGGCGGTGCTCTCGACCTGGCACGACGATCCGGCGCTCGGCCTTGAGGAGAGCCAGCGGCTCGAGGATCTCCTCGGGCAGCTCGCCGGAACGGTGATCTGGTCGCAGAAGGATTTGCTCTTCCCGTCTCACATCGTGCAGGAGGGAGAAACCCTGCAGTCGATCGCCGCACCGCTCGCCGTGTCGTGGCAGCTGCTGGCCAAGATCAACGGCGTGGCCGATCCGGCCCGGCTCGTGCCGGGTGAATCGCTCAAGCTCGTCCGTGGACCGTTCGATGCCGTGGTGAGCGTGTCGCGGCGGCGGCTGAGCCTCCGGCTGGCCGGCAGCTACGCCGGCAGCTTCCCGGTCGTGGTCGGCCGGCAGCTCCGCGAACGGGTCGGCACGGCGCTGCCCGTGGTCGCCATCAACGAAGGCGGGGCCGCGGCCGAGCAGCCGGGAGCCGCCACGCAGGTGGCCTGGGCGCAGCCCGCGCCCAAGACGATCGCACTGGCCGACGGCATCACCATCGAGGGCGTGGCCGATCCGGCCACGGTTTCCGACGCGGCGATTCCGACCACGAGCCTGATCGTGGCCGACCGCGACCTCCTCGAACTGGCCGACATCCTCGGCCAGGGCTCGCAGGTGATCGTCCGGCAGTGAGCGACCGGCGCCGCCGATCCCCGGGCTTGCGCCCGGGGCTTTGATGGGAATCCATACCCGGGCCTCCGGCTCTGGCACCGTGGGTAACGCCGATCCCCGGGCTTGCGCCCGGGGCTTTGATGGGAAGCGTCGCGCCATCCTCGCATAAAAGCCCGGAGCGTCAGCGACGGGATGGCCGCCATCCACGAGCTCTCATCCGCTACGCCGCGACCAGCGCCCCCACGTGCGCCGCGACGGCGGCCGCCAAGCCGTCGAGCGCGTAGCCCCCCTCGAGCGTCGAGACGAGCCGGCCGTCGCAGTGCTTCGCGGCGATGCCCTGCACGATCCGCGTGAGTTCGGCGAAATCGTCGTCGGTGAGGCGGAAGCCGCCGAGGGGATCGCCGATCCGCGAGTCGAACCCGGCCGACACGAGCACGAGGTCGGGCCGAAACGCGTCGGCCGCCGGCACCAGTTCGTCGCGAAACGCTCCCACGATCTCCTTGCGTCCCGCCCCCGCGGCGAACGGCCGGTTCATGATCAGCCCCGCGCCGGCCCCCTTCCCCGTCTCGTCGCGGCTGCCCGTGCCGGGATAGAGCGGCGACTGGTGCGTGTCGAAGAAGAGCACCGTGCCGTCGGCATAAAACATGTCCTGCGTGCCGTTGCCATGGTGAACGTCCCAGTCGGCGACGAGCACCCGCTTCACGCCGTGTGCGGCCTGCGCGTGCCGGGCGGCGACCGCGACGTTGTTGAACAGGCAAAACCCCATCCCGCGGGTCGGCGTGGCGTGGTGGCCCGGCGGCCGCACGATCGCCGCCGCATGCGTCACCCGGCCGGCCATGACGGCATCGACCGCGTCGAGCACGCCGCCGGCCGCGAGCAGCGCCGTCTCGAGGGACTTTGCCGAGAGGGGCGTGTCGCCCGTGGAGAGCTTGTGGAGCCCGTCGGCCACGTCCTCGCGCACGATCCGCAGGTAGTCGGCCGAGTGGCAGCGGCGGAGTTCCTCGTCGGTCGCGGGCCGCGGCGGAATCGCCACGGTCCGATCGAGCAGGCCGTCGGCCCGGAGCCTCGCGAGAATCGCCCGCACGCGATCAGGCGACTCCGGGTGGCCTTGCCCGGTCACGTGCGCGGTATAGGCCTCGCTCGTCACGAGACCGGTGCGATGACTCATGGAATGCAGCTCCAAACGGGAGGCGATGCCGATCTTTCCTATCCG
>JBJTSM010000582.1:0-2026 GCA_046076685.1 Planctomycetia bacterium
TGTCCCGCTGCCAGGTGTGGAGCGTCTGGGCCAGGGCCTGCGCGCGGGCCGGCTGGCTGGTGGCGAGGTTCCGCTCTTCGTGCGGATCGTCGCGGAGGTTGTAGAGTTCGACGTGGCCGCCGTCCTCGAAGAACTCGATCAGCTTGAAGTCCCCCTCCCGAACGGCGCTCGACGGCGTCGCGCGGCCCACGTAGCAAGGGAAATGCCAGAAGAGGCGAGGCCTCGCCGGCGGGGCCCCGCCACGGAGGGCGGGCACGAGGCTCACGCCGTCGAGGGTCTGGCCGGCGGGACGCTCCACCCCCGCCAGTTCCAGGAGCGTGGGGTAGATGTCGATGCTCGATACCGGGAAGTCGCACTGCGTGCCGGGTTTCGCCAAGCCGGGCGGGGCCACCACGAGCGGCACGCGGATGCCCCCCTCGTAGAGTTCGCCTTTGCTGCCCCGCAGCGGGCTCGTGAACTGGTGAGTGCCGCCGTTGTCGGAGGTGAAGATGACGATGGTGTCGTCGGTCAGCTTCAGGCGGTCGAGGGCCGCCATGATGCGGCCAATGTTCTGGTCGACCGCCTCCACCGTCGCCGCGTGTGCCGGGGCGTTGCGGCCGTCGTTCTCCCCCACCAGTTTCGTCTCATATTTCGCCAGCAACTCGGGCTTGGGGTCGTAGGGCGCGTGAACGGCGTGGTCGGGCAGATAGGCGAAAAAGGGGCGGTCGCGGTGCTTCTCGACGAACGCCAGCACCTCGTCGGTGAGCCGGTCGCTCAGATAGTTGCCCTGGGCGTCGAAGTAGGCGTCCTTGCCGAATTGGATCGTCTCGGGAAAGACGACCGTCTCAAACCCCTGGCCGCCGGGGGTCACGGGGCCGGATCGGCCGCGGCCGAGGTTCCACATGCCAAAAAAACCGGTGGCGTAGCCGCCGGAGCGAAGCGATTCGGCGACCGTGACCACCTCGGTCGCCAACTCCGATTCGCTGCGCGCCGCAACGAGTTTGTGCCAGGGCGAACCCGCCGGCTGGCGGGAATCGACGACCGTGTAGATGCCGTGGCGCGGGGTGTATAGCCCCGACAACAGGCAGGCCCGCGTCGGGGCGCAGTTCGGGGCGCTGGCGTAAGCCTGCGTGAACAAGAGGCCGCGTCTGGCGAGCGTGTCGATGTGGGGCGTCTCCGCGAACGTGTTGCCCATGCATCCGACGTCGCGCCAGCCCATGTCGTCCATGAGGATCAGGATGACATTCGGCGGTCGCGGCGTTTCGGCGGCGACGGCCTTGGCCGTGGTGATGCAGAACGGGGCGACGAGAGCGATCGCCAGACCGCCGAGCCGTCGGGCTCCGTGTAGCCGTAGATGGGATAGCCGTCGAGCGCGTAGGCGATCGGCATCCCTTTGCCGACCTGCTTCTCCAGGTGCACCGGTGCGATGTGGTAGTGGTAGTCGTCGGCCCGGCCGCAGTGGCCGCCGTACTCGTCGAGTTCGCCGATGAGAAAGGCGTCTTCGCCGCGGTTGTTGAGCGGGTTGAAGATCGGCACGCCGTTGACGGCCAGCGCGATCGCACCCCGCAGGAACCGGTTTCTTGCGGAGACGGGCTGGGCCGCCGGCACCGGGTCGAGGGGAATCCGCCAGGCGTTGTCGCCGACATACAGCTGCGGCAGCGGCACCTGTTGCTGCCATGCCCGGATGCCCACCATCAGCGGATGATCAGGGATGCCACGGCTCTCCACGTAGAAAGAACGCTCGTCGCTGCGGCAGGAGATCGCCTTCGTGTCGACGAAGGGCTCGAAGGCGCGGGCGATGTCGATGGCTGCGGCCCGCTTGGGCTTGGCCGCCGCCGTGAGCAGGAACCGGGGCTCGACCGGCGGAGGAATGGTCGGTCGAACGTCGTCGTGATCGTCATGGACGGCATCCTCCCGGGTGGCCGGCGGCCGGCTGCCCGTCCGCTGCCGGTGCCACGGATGGGCGGTCGCCGGGGTGTGGCCGACGATGATCGTCAGGCTCGCGATCATGAGGAACGGTGCCGAGCGGACGCGAATCATGTTTTCT
>JBJTSM010000583.1:0-6123 GCA_046076685.1 Planctomycetia bacterium
GCTGCAGGATGGCCGCGGCCGTGGCCGTCGTCGAGCCCCGCTGCGAGGCGACGAGTTCTGCCGCCCGCCGGCCGAGGGAGACGGCGTAGCCCTCGGTCTCGAGGCAGGACCGCACGAATGCCGTGATGGCGTCGCCTTCTGCGACCACCACCGCGGCCTCAGACGCCAGCAGCCGGCGGACCTCGTCGCGAAAGTTGCGGGTGTGCGGGCCGAACGAGACGGCCGCCCCGTAGGCCGCCGGCTCGAGCATGTTCTGTCCGCCGCGTTTTCCGTCGAGGCTGCCCCCGACGAACGCGATCGTCGCGGTGCCCCACCACCAGCCCAGTTCGCCCGTCGTGTCGACGAGCAGCACTCGCGGCCCCGGCGCACGAGCCGCGGCGCGGGCAGCTGTGGGATCAGCGGCCTGGCCGAGCCGGCTCCGCAGCTGCCAGGCGAGGCCCGTGCGGTCGAGCAGGGCCGCGATCTCGGGCGTGCGTTCCACGTGCCGCGGCACGAGCACGAGCCTCAGTTGCGGGTGTTTCTCCGCCAGAGTCCGGAAGGCATCGATCGCCAGCTGCTCCTCCGGCGGCTGTGTGCTGCCCGCGAGAAACACGACGTCGTCGTCGCCAAAGCCGGCCAGCCGGCGCAGCCGCGCCACGTCGGCGGACGCCCGATCCCCCTTCACGCCGTCGAACTTCATCGAGCCGGTGACGGCCAGGTCGCAGCCACCGGGAGGGATGAACGACGCGAACCGGTCGGCGTCGTCCTGCGATCGCGCGATCACGAGCGACACCCTCCCGAGCATCCCGCGCACGAGCGGGCGGATGCGACGATAGCCTCGGGCGCTCGCCTCGCTCATGCGCGCGTTCGCCACGACGACGCGGATGCCGCGGGCATGGGCACAGGCGAGGAGGTTCGGCCAGAGTTCCAGCTCGCCCAGCACGAGCAGGTCAGGACGCACGCGGTCGAGCACGCGGTCGACGGCCCAGGTGAAGTCGAGCGGGCAGGGGAAGGTGCGATCCGCGCCGAAGCGTTTGGCGGCCACGTCGAGGCCCGTGGTCGTGGAACTGGAGACGACGCACTCCACCCGCCGTCCGGCGGCGTCGGCCTGCCGGCCGATCTCGGCGGCCAGCACGGAGAGCAGTTGCACCTCGCCGACGCTCACCCCGTGCAGCCAGATCCGCGACACGCCGGGGGCGCGGCGGGGCAGGGAGGGGATGCCGCCGGTGAACCGCATCCAGGGCGCCGCCACTGGGCGACCGCCCGAGACCTTCCGCCACGCCACCCACGGCAGCAGGGCCACGAAGGCGACCAGGTAGACGGTGTTGAGCAGCATGCGGCGGCAGGTGACGGTGCACGGTGACAGGCGGCCGGAAGTGGGCCGCAACGCCCGAAGGCTACCAGCATGGGGCAGATTCGTCTGCGAGAGGAGCCGGACGGCTGCATGGAGCCGTCAGCGAGCCGGTCGCCACGCCGTCTCGTCCGCCGCCGGGGTGCGGCCGAACGGCGCGGACCGGGGCGATCGCTTCGGCACGAATGTCCGGGTGGCAATCGGCAACGGGTCTGACAGGAGGTTGCGCATGATCCGCCACGAGCCCGCGGCCTCGGCCCGGGCCTGCGCGAGCGCCGCGATCCAGCCGTGCTCGCCCGCTTGTTTGGCGACGGACCGCAGGAAGACCGTCGGTGCGATAGAGGTGACGCCATCGTCGTATGCCGAGATTTCGGCGGCTCGAGTCGGCTCGTCTCCCAAGGCCGACCGCGCTGCCACTACCGCCATCTCGACGCCACACACCGACGGCAGTCTAAGGTATCCGGGAAAGCGAGGATTGATTTCGATCACCTTGAACACGCCGTCCCGTGCATCCCGCTTGAGTTCCACTTCCGCAGGTCCGCGCCAGTGCCATTTCGTGAAGAACGGCAGGACCGTGTCGACCAAACCCTGCTCGCGCGTGCTTGTCCCGCACGCCATCACGCCGCCCATCGGAGGCCACTGTCGCAGTTTCCGTGCCGTGAACGCCGCGGCAAGCCTTCCCGTTCCGCTGTGGACGAGCGTGACCGTGTGCATCGCCTGTGCAGGGCCCGGGATGTACTCCTGGATCAGGCAGTCGCCGTAAGACGACCCGCACCGGCTCAGGGCGGCGTCGAGTTGGCGTGCATCCTGCACGTGGTGCACTCCGTTGGCTGCCCCCACGTCGATCGACGGTTTGACGACGACCGACCCCCGCTCCCGGCGCCCGAGCACGGCCAGAGCCTCATCCCGGGACAAACTGCCGGCACATGGAATGCCCAGCGCCGAGCATTGCTCCATGCAGAGACGCTTGTCGTAGGCGGCCAGAAACGCATCGGTAGCCGGCGTGTTGGTGCGGCACAGTGACGCAAGTTCCTGTCTCCGCTGCACGGCGAACACGGCGCCCGGTGTGCAGAGCGGCAGGAAGATGTCGGCTCTCGACTCTTCGATGAACCGCAGGAGTGCGTCCTGGCCCGCATATGGATCGTCTTCGGAGATGCACGCATATCCGCTGAGGTGGCGGCAGGCCAAGAATCGGGGAACACGGCGACCGTCGACTCCATGGACCTCGAAGCCCGCGAACCGCTGCGAACGGGCCGCCGAGGCGCCCAGGTCGCCGGTCGCGTTGGTGATGACGATTTTCATGACGGCACGTCGGTTCTGATCCACTCGCCAAACCGCCCACCGGCCACGGGAGCGATCCGGCTCGTTATTCCAGGCGGCTCGCGGCAGACGGATGACCCCGCCGTGTTGGCCTGCATCACGGCGTAGCCGCGGCCTTCCCGCACGATCAGCGGCGAAGCATCCAGGAACCGCGTTACGGCTGGCGTCGCCGTGCTCCAGCCGACGAGCAGGTCGTGCGTGAGGTCGTCCGGCTCCACGAGGCGGCCGCCCCAGGACCGCTTCACCTGCAGCAGGCCGTCGGCGAGGCATGGCCGGCAGTTGCGGAAGTCCACTTCACCACACCCCAAAGAGCGTGCGAGTTCATGGCATGCGGGATACGTGGCGGACAAGGCCCCGGTCTGCAGCAGCCCCGGATCCCCGCCCACACATGCGACGGCGAGTCGACGCAGCACGCGACCGCGGACGTCATAGAGCATGCCCGCCACTCGATCGCAGCCGCGCTCGATCCACATCAGGCCGCCGGCGCGGAACCTGCGGCGGAACCAGTCGGCCGAACGAATGTGTGCGTCCTCGCCGTATCGGACGCGGATGTACGGGCGGTAGTCCCGCTCGATGAAGGTCGCCAGATCTCGAGGGTCGTGGCTCGTCCGCCAGGCGAGGCCTTGCCGCCGAATGAGCTGCTCATTCCTTCTCACCTGACTGGATCGGAGCCGGATGCCGGCCGGCGGCACCGGCGCGGTCATGCGAATCCATTCGGGCATCCGCACGTAGCTCGTCGCCGGAAATCGGCTGGCGGAGAAGAGGTCGACGCGGGCAATGAGGACGTCCACCCGATCCCGCCAGGCCGTGAGGATTTCGTGCAGACGCCACACCGGCCATGCGCCGAGTCGCTCGCTGGTGCGCGGGCCGTCGCCAAAAAACCGGTCGGGGAGGTAACCGGACCATCGTTCGGTGCCGGCGACCAGCATCCGCCCTGCCGGGCCCTCGTGGAGGACGACCGGGATGCGGGGCAGCGTGTGGTCGGCGATGCAGACCAGGGTCGTCGCGAGGGTAGCGTTCATGGTTCGCGGTCCGCGGTCTGCGGGTCGCAGGGATACGGTCGCGTTCCGTCTGGAACCCGAAATCCGTGCCTGCGGAAATACCCGGCCACACGCGGGTTTGCAAGCAGCGGCGCGTGCACTTGCGAGACGACTATTCCCGGCGGGGCATTGGCCTCGATCAGGCTGTATCCCGTGTCGGTGATCACCATGTCCCAGCCGACGCAGGTCGCCTCCGGAAAGCAGCGTGCCGCCGCGAGAACACCTTCCAGAGCCCGCGAGAGTCCGGGGAGGGGCACGCCTTCGATCCTGCTGCCGGATTCCGGGTGGCTGTCGTGCCAGCTCCGCAGGTGATGTGTGTCGAGCGACAACGCCCGGCCGAGCGTGGCCGTCGATACGTGCACGTCGGCACAGATTCCGCCCCGTCCTTGATGGAAGTTGTCGATGGGGTAGGACCGCGACGTGCCGAAGCGGTGCGCCACGTTCGCCACGAAAGGCCCGTCTTCATCGATGAGCGTGAGGACGCGAAGCGTGTTCGTCGTGAGGGGATAGATTCGTCGTGCATACTCGGCTTGTTCGACGAACGACGTGGCGATGTACCGGTCCAAGCCGCCGACCAGTGCGTGCACCTCCGACTCCGTCGCGCTGCGCGAGTTCACCTGCCAGTCCCGGTTCTGCCGTTGGACGAAGAAGACTCCCTCCCCGCCACCCGACCAGTGCGGGCGAAAGACGACCCTGTTTCCATTCTGCGTCCAGCGATCGAGGAGGGCGGCGTTGGCTTCCCGTGCCAATCCTCCCGCTTCGATCAGGCGGCCGCGAGCAACGATGCCGAGCACATGCGGATGGGGGATGCCATGCGCGGACAGCACGTCCGAAACGACAAGTTTGTTGCCGATGATCGGGTTCCAGAAGCCGTTCATGCGATAACAGCGGTAGGCATACGCGAAGTCGGGCACGAAGAACGCGGGATCGGTCTCGTCCAGTCCATACACCGCCGCGTACACCGGTCGGAAGCCGTGACGCCATGCCCGAAGGCATCGTCTCCAGGGAATCCCGGTGCGCGAACACGCCTCCGCGCGGATCTCGCGAATGAGCCTGAACGCACACCGTGCCCAGAGTTCCAGTCGCCCCTGCGGCCGTACGTTGCGTTGGATGCCGAATCGCGAGAAAAGGGCATCGGTCTCGTGGTTGGAAGGCGTCTTCACGAGCACACCTCCCGAGCACGGGGCCACGACCTCGGTCGACGTCGGTGGCGGAAGCGGAGCGCGGACTCTATCCGAAGCGGGTGGGTCTGGCCCCTCTTTTGAGCATGGCTATTTCCCGCGTCGAGATTACCATCGGGGATCGGGCACACAAAAAGCGCGACGACAAAAACAACGTGTTGCGCACATGTTGGCATGAAAACGGCGACAAATCGTGATGGAGTTGGGCCCGGGCCGAAGACGGCCAGCGGGTATTGGGATGACGTCGCCGAAGCGTGGCGGCTCACCGCGCCGCAGCCGCTGTGGCGGGAGTGCTCGGACCGTCATCAGGCGGCCCTGATCGCGAGGTGGTTGCACCGGCCGTCGGAAGCGGCGTCGCCCGCACCAGGCCCCGAGGTGTCGATGCTGAAGACGGACCTGTTCGACGAGGTGGCTGGACGGGGAGTCGTGCAGTTCCTGCTTGCGGAAGGCGTTCGCGTGACGGGCATCGACATTTCGTCGGGCGTTGTCACCGAGGCGAGCGCGCGTAATCCGGGGCTCGAGGCCGTGGTCGCCGACGTGCGGTGCCTGCCGTTTGCGGAAGCCGCGTTCGACGTCGTTTTTTCCGGATCGACGCTCGATCATTTCGAGTCCGTCGCCGACATCCAGGCGGCCCTCGGCGAGATCTGCCGCGTGCTGCGGCCCGGAGGCACGCTCATCCTGACGCTCGACAACCTCGACAATCCGGTCGTGCGGCTGCGCAACGGGCCGCTGCTCGGCCTGCTGCGGCGCATCGGGATCGTGCCGTATCAGGTCGGGGCGACGCTCGGACACAGCAGCCTGGAAAGTCACGTGCGGGCGGCCGGGTTCGCCATCGTCGAATCGACCGCCGTCGTGCACTGCCCGCGGGTGCTCGCGGTGGCGGTGGCCGGGGTGATGGAGCGGCTGGGCCGATCCTGGCAGGAGGCGTTCATCCGCGGCGTCGCTTCGTGGGAATCGCTTGGCCGCCGGCCGACACGCTGGCTCACGGGCCACTACGTGGCCATCCAAGCCGTCAAGCCGAACGCATGACCGTTCCGCCGTCCGTCAGCCCGCGGCGACGCCGCTCGACTTGCCGCAGCAGTTCTTGAACTTCTTGCCGCTGCCGCAGGGGCACGGATCGTTGCGGCCCACCTTGTGGCCGAGGTTTCGGATCGGCTCCACCGCCTGCACGCCCTGCGCGTCGCCGGTGGCGGGCTGCCCGGATGGCTGGCCCGGCTCCGGCAGCGTGGCCGGCGCCGCCTCGGCGTGGATG
>JBJTSM010000584.1:0-2954 GCA_046076685.1 Planctomycetia bacterium
GTGCCGAAGTGTTTCGGCCGCCGAATGCCGCGCGATTGCAGAGAAGGCGCTGACGATGGACGCCGCGCGGGAGGTGAATCCTACCTGCGCGACCAGCTACGTCGGCTGCTCGCGGAGACGGTCGCCTAGCAGGGGCCGCCACGCGAACCGCCCCGCGGGGCGGTCACGGTCATCGAAAGGAAAACGGACATGAAACAGGAAATGCTGATCAACGTGTCGCAGCCGGAGGAATGCCGGATCGCGATCATGGAAGACGGGGTGCTGGAGGAGCTCTACGTGGAGCGGACCAGCCAGGACAACCTCGTGGGCAACATCTACAAGGGCCGGATCGTCAACATCGAGCCGAGCATCCAGGCGGCGTTCGTCGACTTCGGCGTGGGCCGCAACGGCTTCCTCCACATCAGCGACGTGGAGCCGCAGTATTACCGGCAGGGCGGGCTCGATCCTGACAAGGCGTTCGAGGCGGGCGAGGCCGGGGGCCGCGGCGGTGACGCCGAGGAGACCGAGGCGGACGGCCGCCCGCGGACGGCCACGCGCCGCAAGCCCCGGCTGGGCGATCGCCCGCGGGTGAAGCCCCCCATCCAGGACATTCTCCGCCGCGGCGACGAGGTGCTCGTGCAGGTGATCAAGGAGGGCTTCGGCACGAAGGGCCCCACGCTCTCCACCTACATCTCGATCCCGGGCCGCTACCTCGTGCTCATGCCGCCGCTGGGGCGGGTGGGCGTGTCGAAGAAGATCGACGACGAGCACGAGCGACGGGTGCTCCGCGACATCATGCTCGAACTGCGGCCGCCGAAGGGGGTGGGATTCGTCGTCCGCACCGCCGGCACGGAGCGGACGAAGTCGGAGATGGCCCGCGACATGGCCTACCTGCTGCGGCTCTGGAAGTCGATCGTGCGGCGGATGCGGAAGTATTCCGCGCCGATCGACATCTACCAGGAAAGCGACATGATCATCCGCACGATCCGCGACATGTTCACGGAGGATGTGGGGCGGATCCTCATCGACGAGCCGGCCGCCTACGAGCGGGCGAGAGAGTTTCTCGAGCTCGTGATGCCGAAGTACGTGTCGCGGCTGCAGCTCTACGAAGGCAAGGAGCCGCTCTTCCACCGCTACGGCCTGGAGGAGGAGATCAGCCGCATCCACCAGCGGAAGGTGCCGCTCAAGGGCGGCGGTTCCATCGTCATCGACACCACCGAGGCGCTCGTGGCGATCGACGTCAACTCCGGCAGCTTCCGCACCGAGAAGTCGGCCGAGGAGAACGCCTACCAGATGAACCTGATCGCGGCCAAGGAGATCGCCCGGCAGCTGCGGCTCCGCGATCTGGGCGGCGTGATCGTCAACGACTTCATCGACATGCGGCGGGAGAAATACCGCCGGGGCGTCGAGAAGGCACTGCACGACGCGATGAAGCGGGATCGGGCCCGGACGAAGATCCTGCGGACGAGCCCGTTCGGCCTGATCGAGATGACGCGGCAGCGGATCCGGCCGTCGTTGCGGAAGAGCATCTTCCGGGACTGCCCCACCTGCTCCGGCACCGGCATCGTGAAGACCGCCGAGAGCATGGCGATCGAGGTGATGCGGACGCTCCAGCTCTCCGCCACCCGGGACGACATCGCCCGGCTCAACGTGACGGTGCACGACGAGGTGGCGACCTGGATCAACAACCGCAAGCGGCGGGAGATCGCCCAGTTCGAGGATGCCACGCACGTGCAGTTGCACGTGACCGGCAAGGAGAGCGTGTCGCCCGAGCACCTGGTGATCGAGGCGTGGGACGCGAGCAGCCGGACCGTGCGGTTTCCCTAAAAAACCCCTGTTTTCGCGTCCCACTCGACCCGACGTCAGGGCATTGGTAGTCTCAGAGGCTCGAAATTCCGTTCTTTTTCCTCGTTTCACCTTCCAGCGGTATCCACCATGGCCAAGCGCGCAACCTCCAGTGATCCTTCGACCTCCGCCGACAGCATGGCGGGGGCCGGCCACCACTACGCCATCGTCGTCGACGGCGGTCGGCAGTATCGGGTGAGCGAGGGGCAGGTGGTCGAGATCGACTTCCGCCATCTGCAGGCCGGCAGCGAGGTGGTGTTCGACGAGGTACTGGCGGTGAGCAAGGACGGAAGCCTGACGCTCGGTGCACCGGTCGTGAAGGGTGCGAAGGTGAAGGCCGAGGTGATCGGCTCCGTGCAGGGCGACAAGATCTACGTGCAGAAGTTCGCCCGGCGGAAGAACTACCGCCGCCGCACCGGCCATCGTTCGATCACGACGCAGGTTCGGATCGCCTCCATCGGCTGAGCCACGTCCAGCTGAATCCTGCTCAGCCGAAGAGGCCCGCCAGCGGGCCGCCTTGGCGGGCGAGATCGTCGATGCGGGCCGAGACCGCCGGGTCTTCCTCGACCGGCGGCGCGTGGTGCGGCTTGAGCCGCGCGTCGATCACGAGCGGCCCGCGGCAGCCCCAGTGCTTCTGGTGCACCGCCGCATCCACGCCGTGCACGTCGGCGGCGGGATTCGATCGCGTGAAGGTGAGCCAGAGGAAGTTTTCGACCGCGGCGGCCGCGAAGCGGCTGTCGTCGACGATCACCACGAGCGGCCAGTCGCGGAGCGGATGCCCGGGACCGATCGCCCGCGTGAAGCGCTCGATGTCGGCGGTCCACGGGGCGGCCTGTGCCGCCGCCCAGATGGCGTCGTCGTGCGCCGCCTCGAGCGCCGGCCGTGGCTCGATCCGCGGGCCCTGGATCGCCACGACGCCGGGCAGGCAGACCGTCGGTTCGCGGAAGCCGTCGGGGAGCGGCATGCCGCCGGTAAGTTCATGCGGCAGCGGGCGGATGGCCGGGCCACGGGCCGCCACCACGAGTTTCGAGCCGGCGTTGAAGCCGTGCCCGGAGTAGTCGAGCGTGTCGATCGTGGTTTCGGTGAGGAAGTGGCAGTCGCGCCGCCAGTCGGCCCGCGCGAGCAGATGG
>JBJTSM010000585.1:0-4139 GCA_046076685.1 Planctomycetia bacterium
TGGCACTCCGCCGGAAGGTAATGCGAATTTTGCTTGGGTTCAGCATTTTATTTATCATTTATCCCCTACGGGTTCGGCAGGTTTTGTTTTGTCTAATGGGTCGTTATCTTCTAATACGAGTGGTGAGGGGGATATTCGTAAAAAGTTAGTGACGGAGGATTTAGTAGATTGTATTGTGATGTTACCGACTCAGCTTTTTTACAATACGGGGATTCCTGCTTGTTTATGGTTTTTGAGTCGTTATAAAAACGGTAATAAGAACCGCGATCGCAAGGGTCAGGTTTTATTTATTGATGCTTCGGAGTTGGGTTATATGGTGAGTCGTAGCAGTCGCGCTTTTTCTGAGGAGGAAATTAGCAAGATTGCGGATACTTACCATGAGTGGAAAAAAGCAGGGGGAAGTTATCAGGATATTAAGGGGTTTTGTAAGTCGGCAACTTTAGCTGATATTGAAAAACATAATTTTGTTTTGACTCCGGGGCGGTATGTGGGGATTCCTGATGAGGAGGAGGATGGAATTGAGTTTGAGGATAAGATGAGGGTTTTAACGGCTGAGTTAGCGGCTCAGTTAAAGGAGGCTGAGGTTTTGGATTTGGAAATTAAATTACAATTAGCTAAGGTAGGATTTAGCCTAGAGGAGGTTTTATGATAGCTTACCAAGAAATTTTAGAGGCGATCGCCGTTTTATCGGAGGAAGATCAAGAGCAATTATTTGAAGCCTTGCGTCAGAGAAGGGTGGAGATGAGACGGGCTGAAATTTTGGCTAATGCTCAGGCTGTAAGGGAGGCAGTGGCCAATGGGACAGCTTTTATGGGTACGGCGGAGGATTTGATTGCTTATTTAACGGAGGAGGATGATGAAATTAATTTGGAGTAGTGCTTTTAAGCGTGCTTATAAAAAGGTCATCAAAAAAAATCCCAAGTTAAAAGATAAAATTGCCAATGTCTTAAAACAACTTGAGGTTGATCCTTTTCATCCATCGTTAAAGACTCATAAGTTATCGGGAAGTTTAGCTGATTTTTGGTCTTGTTCTGTGGCTTATGATTGTCGGATTATTTTTGAACTTTCGGAAAATGGTCAAGTTTTAGAGGTGTTTATTTTATTAATTGATATTGGCAGTCATGATGAGGTTTATTAGAATGAGTCTTAAAAGTCTATTGCAAGAAAAGTGTAATTGCCTCCTAGAAACTACGCTGATTTCTGGGCGGGATTGTTTGACTAAGCTTGATCAGTTTTTACAAGGGGAGGTTTGAGTTATGAGTGAGTGGAAAGAATATAAATTAAATAGTTTATGCAAAGTCGGTTCAAGTAAAAGAATTTTTAGCTCTGACTATGTGATCTCTGGAATTCCATTTTTTCGTTCCAAAGAGATTATTGAAAAGTCATTTGGAGATTCAATTACTGAGCAGTTATGTATTTCAGAGTTAAGATTTAAAGAAATTGATGAAAAGTTTTGAAGCCCTAAAGAAGGTGACATTTTAATTAGTTCAGTAGGCGCAAGGTCTGGGATTCCTTATCTTGTTACAAAAAAAGATGGAAGATTTTACTTTAAAGATGGAAACTTGATTTGGATTAAAAGTTTTTCTGAAAATCTTGATAGTACCTTTCTTTTATATTGGCTTAAATCTAACATAGGTCAAGAAAGCCTTGCCTCAATTATGATTGGCTCTGCACAACCTGCTTTAACAATTGATGGTATTTCTAATCTTTTTATAGAGATTCCTGATGTTAAAATACAAAAAAGAATCGCTAATGTTTTATCCTGCCTTGATGCAAAAATTGAGAACTTAAGACGACAAAATGAAACCTTAGAAAAAATTGCTCAAACGCTCTTTAAGCATTGGTTTATAGATTTTGAATTTCCCTTCGACTTTGCTCAGGGCCAGCCTCATGCAGACGGTAAGCCCTATAAATCCTCTGGTGGGGTGATGGTTCCTTCAGAGTTAGGCGATATTCCCGAAGGTTGGACAATCAAATCTTTAGATGAAATAGCAAACTTTTTAAATGGATTGGCTCTGCAAAAATACCCCCCTGAAAGTGCAAATGAATTTTTACCAGTTATCAAGATTAGGGAGTTAAGAGCAGGCATAACTGATAGCACAGACAAAGCCAGTGTAAATATTCCCAAAAAATATATTATAGATAATGGAGATATTATATTTTCCTGGTCAGGTTCTCTTGATGTTGTTATCTGGAATTTTGGCAAAGGTGCATTAAATCAACATTTATTTAAAGTTGATTCTGATAATTATCCTAAGTGGTTTTACTATTACTGGACACTGAATCATTTACAACACTTTCAACATATTGCTAAAGGCAAAGCAACAACTATGGGACACATACAAAGAAAGCATCTAACAGACGCTTTATGCAGTGTTCCCAATTCTATTTTTTTAGAAAAATCAGACAAGCTTTTTTCTCCATTATTACAAAAAATTAATAATAACGCGATTCAAATTCAAACTCTAACTAAAACCCGCGATTCTTTACTACCTAAACTAATGAGTGGACAAATCCGAGCTGAGGAATAATTTATGAAATCAACTCTTACTGAAGACCAAATCGAACAGTATAATCTCCAACTTCTGCAAAACCTTGGTTATAACTACACTAATGGTTATGACATCCAACCCGAAGGGCCACACCAGGAACGCGAAAATTTTGGTGAAGTTGTCCTAAAAGAGAGATTACAACAAGCCATTGATAAACTCAATCCTGAAATTCCCCCCGACTCTCAATAACAGGCCCTTCGAGAAGTTCTGAATATTCATAAAGGCGACTTACTCAATAACAACGAACAATTTTATAAATTCCTAATCGAAGGCGTTACCGTTGAATTTCAACAAGACGGAGAAACTAGAGGTAAACCCGTTAACCTCATTGACTGGAAAAATCCTGAGAATAACGAATTTTTAGCCGTTAATCAATTTACGGTTAAAGAAGATAATCATCATCGCAGACCTGATATTATTCTCTTTATTAATGGCTTACCACTAGTCGTTATCGAACTTAAAAATGCAGTAGATGAAAAAGCCAATCTTCGCGCCGCCTATAATCAACTCCAAACCTATAAAAACCAAATTCCCAGCCTATTTACCTACAATGCCCTCTTAATCATTTCCGATGGTTTATCTGCCCGTGCGGGTTCCCTAACGGCTGGATATAACCGCTTCTCTGCTTGGAAAGCCCTAACCAATCAAGGCGATATAAACGAACTAGAAACCCTAACAAGGGAAATGCTAAATAAACAAACCCTATTAGACCTAATTCGACACTTTACCATCTTTGAAAAAACGAGAAATGAAGACCTAAATACTGGCATTGTTAGCATTAAAACCATTAAAAAAATTGCCGCCTATCATCAATATTACGCCGTTAACGAAGCCGTTGAATCCGTTGTAAAAGCCACATCTCAAGAAGGCGATCGCCGGGGCGGAGTGCTTTGGCATACCCAGGGAAGCGGTAAATCTCTTTCAATGGTCTTTTTAGCAGGCAAACTGGTCTTAGACCCCCATCTTCAAAACCCCACTCTTGTTGTCCTGACCGATCGCAATGACCTCGATGATCAACTTTTCGACACCTTTGCAGGCTGTCACCAACTCCTCAGACAAGACCCCCAACAGGCCAACAATCGGGAACAACTGCGGGAACTGCTAAACCGTAGCTCCGGCGGCATTATCTTCACCACCGTTAACAAATTTTCCCCCGCCAATAACGAAACCCTCTATCCCCAAATCAGCGATCGCCGCAATATTATCGTCCTGGCAGATGAAGCCCACCGTAGCCAGTATGGGTTTAAAGCCAAACAGGTCAATATTAAAGATGAATTAGGCAATGTCACTGGAAAACGCACTAAATACGGATTTGCTAAATATATCCGAGACGCTTTACCCCATGCCTCCTTTGTAGGCTTTACAGGAACCCCCGTTGAACAAACGGATAGAAACACTCCTGCTATTTTTGGCGGTTATATCGGCAGACCCTATGATATTGCTCAGGCCGTCAGAGATGGGGCCACCGTTCCGATTTACTATGAAAGCCGTTTGGTTCCCGTTGACTTAGACGAAGCAGGGAAACAGTTATTAGATGAGTTAGACGACGATCTCCAATACGAAGACCTCAACACCACTCAACAGGCT
>JBJTSM010000586.1:0-2542 GCA_046076685.1 Planctomycetia bacterium
CCGCGGCCCAACTCGCCGCGGGCAGCCTCCCGCCCTCGCATCCCACGGCCCAGCGGGTGTCCCGGCTGGCGGCACGGGTCGCGCTGCAGAAGGGGGATGTCGCCACGGCGGAATCGCTCCTCGCGGTATCCGCGGTCCGCCGGCCTGTTCTGCCGCTCGAGCCGGATCGGGATGTGGTTTTCCTCACGGCCGTGCTGCGGGGCGAAGACGGGACGGCCGCGAGGGAGGCCGTGAGCCGTCGCCGGCGGATCGCCGCGGAGGTCAGCGATCCGAAGTCGAAGCCGCCGGCGACCGCGACCCCGCCGGCCCCGAAGAAGTCCGCGGCGGCTCCGGCCGCGGGGACGCCGAACCGGCCGAAGACGGCTGGGCCGGCGGCGGTTCGCCGGCCATGAATGGCAGGCTCTCGGTGGCCCGCTGATCGAGGCCGCCACAGAGCGCGGCCAGGCCGTCGTAGGAGATCCTCCGCACTGCGGGCAGCGCGAGCCCGCCCTGGTGAACAGCAAGTGCCGCTGCGGTTTCGGCGGAGAGCGTCTCGAGCCGCGGCAACGAAATGAGCGCGCGGTGGGCCCCGAGTGCCGAGGCCGTCGCCGGCGGCAGGGCCACGAGCCCGCCGAGCGACAGCGGATGCTTCAGCCTGGCCAGATACTCCGCCGACTCGGGTGCGAGCCGCAACAGCCCGTCGAGCGAGAGCGGACCGTTGTGACGACTCAGCTCCGCCGCCAGCGGCGGATCGACGGTCTCGAGCCCGGCAAGCGAGAGCCAGTGTGCGTGCCCCGCGAGCATCCGTGCCGCCGCCGGTGACAGGACGACGAGACCATCCAACACGAGCGGCCCGCGGTGGCCCGCGATCGCCGTGGCAGCCTTCGGCGACAAGACGGCGAGTCCGGCGAGCCAGAGGATCGACTCGTGGCGAGAGAGCTCCCGCGCCGCCTCGGGAGTCAGCGATCGCAGCCCGGACAGCGAGAGCGGCCCGCGATGGCCCGCGAGCGCCCGCGCGACGGCCGGGGAGAGCGTTTCGAGCCGGTCGACCGCGAGATCGCCTGTGAAGCCGGCACACTCCGCTGCCGCAGCCTCGTCGAGCAGCGCCGCGTCGATCACCAGCGGACCGTCGCGATGCGCGGCGACAAGCCGCCGAGCCCCCTCCGCATCCAGGGGAATTCCCTGCGCTTGCAGCCCTGCCGCCGGCAGTGATGCGGCGATCACGAGGCAAGTCGCGAGCCACGCCGCCGACCGTTTGTCCGGATGAGTCGTCGACATGATCATGCCATGGTCCGTGTGCGATGTGCGGGGTGGCCACCGCGTGTCCCCGCGGAACGGCGGGCGGACGGCGAGACGAATGCCCGCCTGGAACTCCGCGCCCGCTGTCAGAGAATAGCCCGGTCAGCGGCACCTGGGCAAGCGTTTGCCGGTCGATGATCCGGGTGGCGAGGAAGACGGGTACACTGGTCGACGTGAGGCCGCATCCGGCTTGGAGGCGGCAGAGCCAAAGCGTCTTGAACGTTCGCCGAACCCCTCATTTCGTCCCCTTGGGCTCCACCGATGTCCGAAGGATCACCCACATCGTTTCCTTCGTTGGCCGACCTCTAGCGTCAGCACGGCATCCCGGCGGACACGTACTGCGGCTTGAGCCCCGAAGAGATGAGCCGGGCGATCGTGGCCTGGCACTCGGGCCCGCGCCAGCCCGGCATGCCGGTCGGGTATTGGCCCGCGGGCTCCGAGGAAACTCGCCTGGGCTGGCTCCGTGAGGAATTCGGCCCCGACGCGGATGTTGGGCGTATCCGGGTGCTGGAGCAGTTTTTCGGCGCCCGCATCAGCCGGACGCTGACGCTCGACTGGACGATGCCCGACGAAGACTTCGACCGGGCGGTCGCCGCAGGGCTACGGCGGCACTTCCCGGAACTCGACGAAGATGCCCGGAAAGTGATCGCGGCAAACTACTCCTACAGCCACGCCAAGTAGTGTGTCGGCGAGTGCCGCATGGTCAACGCAAAAGCCTTCCATGCGTGGGCTTGGTTTCGGGCAGTGTCCCTCGCGCGTCCCACGGCGGACGCCTCGGCAAGGGGCGTCATCTCGATCGCCGTGCCCTCGCGACTCTATCATCGCTCGTGGCACAAACTGTCTTTCGCTCCCGGCCCGCCGAGCATGCTGCCCCGTCGTATTGAAAGCGCCCGTGACTCGTTCGTTGAATGCCCATGAATCCGGTGCCGGGGAATCTGGCGGCGATGCAACGCGGAGAATCGATCGCCCCGTGGCACTCGCTCTCGCTCGAGGAGACCGCCTGTCGGCTCGGCACCGACCTGCAGCATGGTCTTGCGGCCGTCGAGGCCGACTGCCGTCGGGTCACGTATGGATCGAACCTGCTGCGCGAGCCACCGCCGGAGGCGTGGTGGTGGAAGCTCTTCCGACAGTTTCGGGAGGTCGTGATCTGGATCCTGCTCGTGGCGGCGTTGATCGCCGGGGCGATGGGCGACTGGGCCGATACGGCGGCGATCCTCGCGATCGTGCTCCTTAATGCGATCATCGGGTTTCTGCAGGAGGAGCG
>JBJTSM010000587.1:0-3340 GCA_046076685.1 Planctomycetia bacterium
CTCGAGCGAGGCAATCGCCGATCGCAATGAAGATGCCAAGGCCGTGGCCGTGATCACCGCCGACGGCGGCTGGAGACGCGGCACGCAGCTGCCGCTCAAGAAGAACGTCGACGAGGCGCTCAAGAAATCGCCGAGCGTGAAGCACGTCATCGTGCTCGAGCGGACCGGTCAGCCGGTCGACATGGTGCCGGGCCGCGACGTCTGGTGGCACGATCTCGTCGCCGGGATGCCCGCCGACACGCCCGCGGCCGCGATGGATTCCGAGTCGCCGCTCTTCATCCTCTACACGAGCGGCTCGACCGGAAAGCCGAAGGGCATCAAGCACACGACCGCCGGCTACCTGCTCTGGGCGAAGACGACCGCCGAGTGGGTGTTCGACCTGCGCGACGAGGATCTCTTCTGGTGCACCGCCGACTGCGGCTGGATCACCGGCCACAGCTACGTCACGTATGGACCGCTGGCCGCGGGGGCGAGCATCCTGATCTACGAGGGCGCCCCGAACGCCCCGCACGAGGGCCGCTTCTGGGAGATCATCGAGCAGGAGAAGCCGACCATTTTCTACACCGCCCCGACCGCCATCCGCTCCTTCATGAAGTGGGGCATGCAGCACATCGAGGGCCGCGACCTGTCGAGCCTGCGGCTGCTCGGCACCGTGGGTGAGGGGATCAATCCGGAGGCTTGGATGTGGTATCACGAGGTGATCGGCGGCAGCCGCTGCCCCATCGTCGACACCTGGTGGCAGACGGAGACGGGCGGCATCATGATGAGCCCGCTTCCGGGCTGCACGCCGACGAAGCCCGGCAGCTGCACGCTGCCGCTGCCGGGCGTCTGCCCCGAGATCGTCGATGCCGCCGGCGAGCCGGTGGAGCAGGGCGAGGGCGGCTGGCTCGTGATGACCAAGCCGTGGCCCGGCATGCTCCGCGGCATCTGGGGCGACGAGGAGCGGTTTCGGGAAACCTACTGGTCCCGGGTGCCGGGCAAGTACCTGGCCGGTGACAACGCCCGGCAGGACGCCGACGGCTATTACTGGATCATGGGCCGGATCGACGACGTGCTCAACGTGGCCGGGCACCGCCTCTCCACGATCGAGATCGAAAGTGCCCTGGTGAGCCACCCGCTCGTCGCCGAGGCGGCCGCCGTGGGGCGGCCGCACGACGTGAAGGGGGAGGCCGTGGCGGTGTTCGTGACGCTGCGGGGCGGCGAGCCCGACGACGTGGCCGCGCTCAAGGACGCCCTTCGCAAGCATGTCCGGCAGCAGATCGGCGCCCTGGCCGCGCCCGACGACATCCACTTCACGGCCACCCTGCCGAAGACCCGCAGCGGCAAGATCATGAGACGGTTGCTGCGCGACATCGCCGCCGGCAAGGAGACGGTCGGCGACACGACGACGCTGGAAGACTACACCGTGCTCGCCAAACTCCGAGGCAATGACGAATGAAGCGATCCACATGGAATACAGGGCAGGATGCCCGGTTCAGCACCAGCGACCTGCGGTCGCCAAGCCGGGGCGGACAGGATGTCCGAGCCCGGCGTGAACACGGCACAGAATAGGCCATGCCCCCCGTGCCCGAACTCCTCGCGCCCGCCGGTGACTGGGACTGCGTCCGTGCCGCGATCGAAAACGGCGCCGATGCCGTGTACTTCGGACTGGAGACGGGCTTCAACGCGCGGGCTCGGGCCACGAACTTCGCGGTCGAAGACCTGCCACGGCTCATGGCGATGCTCCATGGCCGCGGGCTCAAGGGCTACACCACCCTCAACACGCTCGTCTTCAGCGACGAACTCGGCCGGTTCGAGGAGGTGATCGTCGCCGTCGCCGAGGCGGGCGTCGATGCCGTGCTCGTGCAGGACGTCGGGGCCGCCAGGCTGATCAGGGCGATCTGCCCCGACCTGCCGCTGCACGCCTCGACCCAGATGACGCTCACGAGCGCCGAGAGCATCCGCCTCGCCGAGGAACTCGGCATGGAGCGGGTGGTGGTGGCCCGGGAGCTGTCGATCGACGAGATCAAGGCGATCCGCCTGCAGACCTCGATGCCGCTGGAGGTGTTCGTGCACGGTGCGCTGTGCGTGGCCTATTCGGGCCAGTGCCTCACGAGCGAGTCGCTCGGGGGCCGCAGCGCCAACCGCGGGCAGTGTGCCCAGGCCTGCCGGCTGCCCTACGACCTCGTCTGCGACGGCCGCGACGTCGATCTCGGCGACCAGAAATACCTGCTCTCTCCGCAGGATCTCGCCGCCTACGCGCTCGCGCCCGAACTGGTCGCCGCGGGCATCGCCGCCTTCAAGATCGAGGGGCGGCTCAAGACGGCGGAGTATGTCGCCAACATCACGCGGCACTACCGGACGGCCATCGACGCCGCCGTGGCCGCCCGGCCGGTCGTCTTCGCGCCGCGCGACGTGGAGGAGATGGAGCTGTCGTTTTCCCGCGGCTTCTCGCCCGGCTGGCTCCACGGCTGCGACCACAAGATGCTGGTGCCCGCCACGAGCAGTGCGAAGCGCGGCGTGCGGCTCGGCACCGTCGTGGCCGTCCGCCGCGGCCGCGTGGCGGTCGACCTGGTGGCGGGCGTGAAACGCGGCGACGGCGTGGCGTTCGACTGCGGACGGCCGGTCGACGACCCAGAGGGAGGCCGCGTCTACGAGGTGTTTCGGAACGGGGAATCGCTGACCGAGTCCGTGGCCGGAGGGCTGGTGGAGCTGACATTCGGCCACGGGGCCGTCGATCTCGAGGCGGTGCAGCCGGGCCAGACCGTCTGGAAGACGGACGACCCCCATCTCACCGCCCGCCTGCGCAAGACCTTCACCACGGGCGAGCCCCTCCGTCGCATGCCGATCGACCTGCACGTGACCGCGGCGGTCGGCGGGCCGGTGCGGATCGTGGCCACGACTCCGGCCGGGCACCGCGTCGAGATCGCGTCGGACGAGCCCGTGGTCGCCGCCACGAAACATCCCCTCACCGTGGAGACGCTCCGGACGCAGCTGTCCCGCCTGGGGGGCACGCCCTTCGAACTCGCCGCGCTCACCGCCGACATTTCCGGCGGGCCGATGGTGCCGCTCAGCGTGCTGGGAACGCTGCGGCATGCGCTCGTCGCCCGGCTGGAAGAGGCGGTCGTGGCGCAGCCGCTGCGGCGGGTCAACCGCGGGGTGCTCGCGGCCTGGCCCGTGTCACCGTGCCACGCGGCCGACCCCGCCGACCGGCCGGCCAGGCCCGCGGCCCTGCACGTGCTCGTGCGGTCGCCCGAGCAGTTGCGCGGCGTGCTCGAACTCGGCGAGCGGAGCGTCGTGGCCGACTTCGCCGACATCCGTCTCTACCGGGAGGCGGTGGAGGCCGCGCATGCCTGCGGGG
>JBJTSM010000588.1:0-4140 GCA_046076685.1 Planctomycetia bacterium
CAGCGTCTCGAGCCAGCCGGTGTGCTGCATCGCGTCGGCCACGCCGCCGCCGATGATGCAGATGTGGTCACCCTCCTGCAGTTCGAGCCGGCCCGCCTCGGCCCGCGGCCCCACCACGGCCACCCCGCCCACCGCCAACGCCACGACAAGGATCTGCGTGATGCAACGCATGCTTCCAACTCCAGAACGGAATGGACCAACGAAGCGTGCAGTATAGTCGATCGCCGGGGGCCCGCCGTCAGGCGATCAAATCCTCGATCACCCTGGCATGCTCCACGCCGGTGAGCCGCTGGTCGAGGCCCAGGTGGCGGTAGGTGAACCGCTCGTGGTCGAAGCCGAGCAGCTGGAGCACGGTGGCGTGGAGGTCGCGGATGTGCACCGGATCCTTGACGATGTTGTAGGAGAAGTCGTCGGTCTCGCCGTAGATCTGGCCGCCCCGGGCGCCGCCGCCGGCCATCCACATCGTGAAGCAGCGCGGATGGTGGTCGCGGCCGTAGTTCTCCTTGGAAAGCCCCCCCTGCGAGTAGATGGTGCGGCCGAACTCGCCCCCCCAGATGACGAGCGTCTCGTCCAGGAGTCCGCGGGCCTTCAGGTCCTGCACGAGGCCGTGGCAGGCCTGGTCGATGTCCCGGCACTGGCTCGGCAGCCGGCCGGAGACGTTGGCATGTGTGTCCCAGTTGTTCAGATAGATCTGCACGAACCGCACGCCGCGTTCCACCATGCGGCGGGCCATGAGCGCGGTGTTGGCGAACGTGCCCGGCTTCCGCGCCGCCTCGCCATAGAGATCGAAGGTGTGGCTCGGCTCACCGGCAAGGTCGGTGAGTTCGGGCACGCTCGACTGCATGCGGAACGCCATCTCGTATTGCGCGATCCGGGTGCGGGTCTCGGGATCGCCCACCTGTTCGAGCGTCCGCTGGTTCAGGGCCTGCAGGCCGTCGAGCGTCTTCCGCCGCACCGCCGCGGGCACGCCCGGCGGGTTGTTGATGTAGAGGATCGGGTCGCCGGCGCTGCGGAAGCTCACCCCGGCGTATTCGCCCGGCAGGTAGCCGCTCGACCAGAGCCGGGCGCCGATCGCCTGCACCTGCTCGGTGTTCGAAGGCCGGGCCACGAGCACCACGAACGTGGGCAGGTCCTTGTTGAGGGAGCCGAGACCGTAGCTGGCCCAGGCGCCGAGGCAGGGCCGGCCCGAGATCTGGTTGCCCGTCTGCATGTAGGTGATCGCCGGCTCGTGGTTGATCGCCTCGGTGTGCATGCTGCGGATGAAGCACATGTCGTCCACCATCTTGGCCGTATGCGGCAACAGCTCGCTCACCCACATCCCCGACCCGCCGTGCCGGGCGAACGTGTACTTCGTGGGCGCGATCGGAAACCGCGCCTGCCCACTCGTCATCGTGGTGAGCCGCTGGCCGTTGCGGACGCTCTCGGGCAGGTCCTTGTCGTACCAGTCGTTCATCGCCGGCTTGTAGTCGTAGAGATCCTGCTGCGGCGGCCCGCCCACCATGTGCAGGTAGATCACGTGCTTGGCCCGTGGGGCGAAGTGGGGGCCGATCGCGCCGGTCACCCGCTCGATGCCGGTGGTGGGCGCCGAGGAGGCGTTGCCCGAGGCGACCCGGTCGCCGAGCAGCGTGGCGAGCGCCGCGCCGCCGAGCAGGTGGCTGCCGGTCTCGAAAAACCGCCGCCGGGTGAGGTTCAGCCCCAGTTCGTCGAGCGGAGAGCGGATGGGTGGGTTCATTTGCAGAGCACCTCGTCGAGGTTCATGAGCTCATTCGTCAGCATCGTCCAGGCGGCGAGCTGCGCCGGGTCGGCGGCCCGCGGCTTCGAGTCGCCCACGGCGATCAACTGTTTGGCGTCGTCGGGATGGGCCTTGTACCAGTCGGCCAGATCGGTGAGCGACTGCTTCGCGATCGCGGCCTCGGTGCCGGAGAGGGGCCGGGCGAGCAGCCGCTCGGCGATGAATTCGAGCCGGGCGTCGTCGGTCTCGCCCGCCACCTCAAGCGCCCGATCGGCGAGCGCCCGCGCCGCCTCCACGAACTGCGGGTCGTTGAGCGTGACGAGCGCCTGCAGCGGCGTGTTGGTCCGCTCGCGCTTCACGCAGCAGGCCTCCCGCGACGGGGCGTTGAAGATGTCCATCGACGCCGGCGGCGCCGACCGCTTCCAGAACCAGTACATGCTGCGGCGGTAGAGTCCCTCCCCCTTGTCGCGGGCGTACTTGTTCGTGTTGCCGCCCATCGACACCGCCTCCCAGACGCCGTCGGGCTGGTAGGGCTTCACGCTCGGGCCGCCGATCTGCTTCACGAGCAGGCCGCTGGCGGCCAGCGCATAATCGCGGATCATCTCGGCATCCATCCGGAACCGCGGGCCGCGGGAGAGCAGCCGGTTGGCCGAGTCCTTCACGAGCTTGTCGGGCGTCGTGGCGGCCGACTGCCGGTAGGTGGCGCTCGTCACCAGGAGCCTGAAGAGCTTCTTCACGTCCCAGCCGCCCTCGCGGAACTCCACCGCCAGCCAGTCGAGCAGCCCCGGATGGCTCGGCAGTTCGCCCGTCGTGCCGAAGTCGCCGGCGGAGCGGACGAGGCCCGTGCCAAACACCTCCTGCCAGAACCGGTTGACGGTCACCCGGGCCGTGAGCGGATGATCCTGCAGGAGGAGCCACTGGGCGAGCCCCAGCCGGTTGCGCGGCGCCTCCGCGGGGAAGCCGGGGAGAATGTCGGGCGTGTCGGCCTTCACCTCGTCCTTCCGCCTGTCGTATTCACCGCGATCGAGGATGTGGGCCTTCGCCATCTCGGCCTTTTCGTTCATCACGTGGGCCACGGTGCCGCGCTTGCGGATCGCGGCCTCCTCGGCCTCGAGCGCGGCCAGCTTCCCAGTGGCGTCCTTGGAGGGCGCGTCGAACGTGGCCAGCCACCAGTCGAGCAGCGGAGTGGCCGCCTGCTGCCGCTCGGCGGCGGGCAGCTTCAGGATCTCCTCGAATTTCGGCTCGAGCGCGAGCGTCATCGCCTCGTCGGCCGAGAGTCCACGGCCCCAGATGGAAAGCTCCGCCAGACCGATGCCCTGGGCGGGAAGGTCTTGCTGCCCCCGGCTGCCCAGCGTCAGCGGGGCCTCGGTGCGGATCGTCCGCTTCTGCAGGTTCTCCTTGAGCGTCCGCTTCGGCATCGGCTTGCCGTCATAAAAGATGCTCACGCCCGCGGCGGTGCCCGACCCGTCGTAGCTCACCGCCACGCGCGTCCACTGGTCGGGCGGGAGCGGCCTGTCGGCCGTCACGCGGAGCGTGTGCTCGCTGCCCTCGTGGGCGAGGTCGATCGCGACCCGCTGCTGGTCGTTGTAGATGGTCCAGCCGCGGCGCTTGTCGCCGCCCGTGCAGCGGGCCACGATCGTGCCGGGCCGCTCGTCCTTGCGGAACCGGGCCTCGAACGCGACGGCGAAGGGCTGGTCGAACTCGTAGTCGCCGACGTTCGGCAGTTCCGCGACCGGGCCATGAAGCGTGAGTGCCTGGCGGCCGCCGGGACCCTCCCGCCAGGCGGAGCCGTTCGCGAGCGTGAGGGGCAGGTCGATCTCCTTGCCCGCCTGCTTGATCCGCGTGGCCGCGTCCTTCCCTTCGGTGAGCGGCATGTCGAGCGCGGGCGTGTCTTGCGGGGCCAGGCGGCGGGCGATCTCCGGCGTGAGGGCCGCGACCCAGGCCTCGAAGGCGGGCTTCGCCTCCGTGCGGCGGGCGGTGATCGCGGCCTTCGCGGCGGTCAACTCCTGCTGCACCGCCGCGAACCGCGGCCGGTCCTCGACCCTGGGCACCGGCAGGATCGGCGGCGTGTCGTGGATGTTGCCATCCATCGCCCCCTGCGTCGTATTGTTGAAGAACGCGGCGAGTTCGTAGAACTCCTTCTGCGAGAGCGGATCGAACTTGTGGTCGTGGCAGACGGCGCAGCCCGCCGTCAGCCCCATCCAGACCGCGGCGGTCGTCTCGGTGCGATCCCGCGTGTAGAGCACGAGATACTCCTCCGCGATCACGCCCCCCTCGTTGGTCGTCATGTTGCAGCGGTTGAAGCCGCTGGCGATCCGGTTGTCGAGGATCTGCTCGGGAGTCGCGGCCCGGCCGTGGTCGGTCACGAGGTCGCCGGCGAGCTGCAGGATCGTGAACTGGTCGAACGG
>JBJTSM010000589.1:0-3918 GCA_046076685.1 Planctomycetia bacterium
TGCGGCCGATTCTCGGGCGGGTTGATCCAGACCTCGGCGGCAAGTCCGCACACTGGAGCTACCCCGCGACAGTAAATTTGTTCCGCAGGTGTCTCAAAGTCATTGACACGTTCCGTACGCTCACGCGTTTTGGCAAGCTCATGCTGCAGAAGTGAAGGGGGGCGACGCCCGCGCGCCGAATCTTCGTGCAATCTAATTGTTTGTGCATATTGTTTGCAAAAGAATCTGGGATAAATTATGATCGGTAACGTCGGCTCGAACAGGCCTATCTCCGATGCTCTTCCCCTCCGGTGGCTGCCAATCCATGCAACGAATGCTGAAGAGCGTCCGGCCTCGTGACCGTGCGGTGAGCCTCTGCAGCGGCGACTGCATTGACGGCGGCCGTCCGATCGGTGCGGGGCGTGACGGGGGCCACGAACCACCTGAAGAGGCGGCATGCCTACATGGTTTTACGCTCGTAGAAGTGCTGGTCGTGGTCGCCATCATCGGCACGCTTGTGGCCCTGCTCTTGCCCGCGGTGCAGGCGGCCCGTAGCCAGGCCCGCCGCACGGCGTGTGCCTCTAGCCTTCGGCAACTCGGCTTGGCAACGCTGCAGTTCGCTGATGCCCACCAGGGACGCTGGCCTGAGACGACTCATACGGTTGAAGCCGACCCGGTAACGGGCCTGTTCAATCGCGCATGGATCTTTACCCTCGCCCCATACATCGAGAGCGTCGATGCCATTCGCATCTGCCCGGATGATCCGCTGGGGCCCGAGCGGCTGAAGAATCGGTTCACCAGTTTCACGCTGAACGGTTGGCTGTCGTCGGAGGCAGAGCCGTCGTTTTCGAACCTCCGCAAGATCAGCGAGACGAAGCGATCGATCATGATCTTTGAGCTCTCAGAGCGGAAGGGCATCAACGACTACGCCGATCACGTCCACTCCTTCAGTTGGTTCAGCACGTCGCGAAAAAATGCGGAAACGGTCTTTCAGGCCGTGGAAGCGGAAGTCCCGGTCTCCCGGCATGCGGGCACCGCCCATTACCTCTACTGCGACGGGCACGTCGAAAACATCACCGCCTCCGAGATCCGACAGCGTTGCTCACCGCCCTGGGAGACCCCCGAGTTTTCCCGGCCGCGCTGAGCGGGATCCGGCTGCTTCTGTCCGCCTGCTTCTCTTCATTCTTTCGCCAGTCGTTTCGTTTCTTGTTTCAACTGTTTGACACCATCACACCTGGAGGTTGACCCATGTTCCGATCATTTGGCGACTTCACGTCGAGCCGTGCCCGCATGCCAAAGCCGATGCTCGCAGTCGCAGAGCCACTGGAAAGCCGTGCCATGCTCGCCGGCGATGACCACGGTCACGCAGGCGATCTCCACGTGCATGTCGAAGACAATAAACTATCGACCGACCACGGCGCATACGGCTGGGAATTCGTGGACGAGGGGGGCGGCTTCGTCGCCGACATCGGCTTCGATGCCGAGGATCTGCCGGCGGACTCGAGCTTGCGGCTGATGCCGAAAACGAATCTCCTCTATTGGAACGGCGTCGGACCAGCGGCCAATTTCATGCTGGCGGCCGGGACGACATCATTGACCTTGGAGGGCACAGAGGACGAGATCAACCTGGGGGCAATCGCAGGCCTTGGAGATTTCTTGACGATCGCCGCGGAGGAGCAGGGGAGCGTTCACGAGCACATCGCCGCGGCCATCGGGAGTGCTCCCCGAGGCGTCTACGCCTTCTACGCATCAGTCACGTCGAGTGACGAAGGAATTGGCGGCTCGAAACCGATCGCCTTCGTGCTGAATCGCGGCATGTCCGAGCGCATTCATGACCGGGCAATCGCGGCGCTCGAGGATCGCCCGATCGTCGTCAGCGCGGTCACAAGCACGGCGAACGGCACGCTCAAGGCGGGCCAGACGATCGACATAGCGGTGACCTACTCCGAAGCCGTCATCGTCCGTGGCAGGCCGGAAATCGTTCTCGATGTCGGTGGCGCAAGCCGGGCTGCCCGCCACGTCGCCTACGACGCTGAGACGATGACGTCGACATTCCGCTACACCGTGTCCGCACAAGATCCCGTGGACGCTGACGGAATCGGTGTCGGCCGTATGCTGAGGTTGGCTCTTGGCAGCTCGATCCGGGCTGCCGAAGGGAACGCGACTGCGCTGCGTGTGATTCCGAGGGTGGATGGATCGGGCATCCTGATCGACACGTCGATCCCGCGATTGACGCGGATCGAGGCCACCGTGCAAAGCACGACGTACACGGCGGGGCAGACGCTCGAGTTCCTCGTGCGTTTCTCCAAACCAGTCATCGTCACAGGCACTCCGAGCCTGCGGTTCGTCACCGGTGGTAACGTCCGGTTCGCCGGTGATTCGGTGTACGTCTCCGGGAGCAATTCCCGGGAGCTGACCTTCAGGTACACGGTGCAGCCGACGGACGCGGCACGCGGCGGCGTCTCGCTCCGGCGAGCCTTCGCTCTGCTCGGCAACTCCACCGTTCGCGACTCCCTCGGCAATGCGGCCGTCTTCGGCGCGGGAATCTTCGCCTTTCCCGATGTGAAGGTGAGGCCCGCGCCCGTTGTTTCATGACGTGCCGCACCGTCTTGCCTGCGTCGCCGGCGGACCCGCAGAAGAGGTCCGCCGGCGGGCAGGCCGCGTCCCTTCCCAGAAGCATCGAGCCCGAGCATCCAAATGTCACTGCGAAGCGGCAGGATAGAGAGCAATGTTCATGCACGCCGGCCGCGTAAGCCGCAACGGGGCCGGCGGCCTGGTAGGCCATTGGCGTTCGAACGGTTCGAGGACCGTCTTGCGCTCGCAATCGACGCAGATGTCTGGGTCGATTCTGGTCAGGTTATGACCGGCGGCTTTGACCATGACCGGGAGGGCTTGCCAGGTGCGACCGTTCCCTATCAGCAGGTTTTCGCCTACCAACTCGGCGAGGATCCAGCACAGCCGTTCCGGGCTTCCGACCCCGGTTTCAACTCAGCCCCGGTGCTACCCCAGAGCTACAGGCTGACCATTTCGATCGCTGGCGGACTGCAGTATTGGTCCGGGGCTGGACAGCCTTCCTTCGCTCCTGTGACCGCCGGGCTGGAGTTGAACCTGCGAAACAGGCTCGCCAACTGGAATCAACGTGTCGGCGCATCTACGTCGTCGTCCTCGGCCCTCGTCATTCAGACGGTGCCGGCAAACCGGCAGGTTCATCGGCATCTCGATGCCTCCATCGGTACAGGGGGCAGTGGAGAGACCTTCGGAACCAACGGTGCGGCACCGGGGGTATACGCCTTCTCCGTCCGCCTGGGGCTCGACCCCGGCTCCACTGGTCAACCGCCGATCGATCAATCGTTGCCGATCTACTACGTCGTCAGCCTCGGCGCGTCGGCCGCCGCATGGAATGCCGGCCGGGATCATTTTCGGGATCTGGCGATCGGCAAGGCGTCGATGTCTCTCGCGGTTGATGATGGCGTCAGTCCGATCGACGGGATCACGACAAATGGTCGGATCAACGTCGGGTCGCTCAATCCTCGGGCGACGAAGGAGTTCAGTGTCAACGGTGGTTCGACGTGGTCCCCGCTCGCATCCACCGGCTTCTTCGTGGTCAACGCCGGGACGTATGCGGCAGGTGCACTGCAGGTCCGCCAAACGATCGTCGATCACCATGGAACACGGGCCACGATCGGGTCGAACGCGACAGCGTTCACCGTGGTGGCCAGTGACACCGTGGCACCGACGGTCATGATCACGTCCAACCGTTCGACGCTCGCCGCGGGACAGACGTCCACGATCGGCTTCACGATGAGCGAACCTGTGACGGGATTCACGGCCGCCGACGTGGTCGTCACGGGGGGCTCGCTCTCGGGGTTCACGGGCTCCGGCACCAGCTACACCGCCACCTTCACGCCCCTGGCGAACACCGTGACGACGGGCACGGTC
>JBJTSM010000590.1:0-4613 GCA_046076685.1 Planctomycetia bacterium
TTGCGCTCAGGGCTTGCATACAAGCCCCCCGGCGCGAGCCGGGGGACGAAATCCCGTCGCTTGCGCTCAGGGCTTGTATACAAGCCCCCGGCGCGAGCCGGGGGATGAAATCCCGTCGCTTGCGCTCAGGGCTTGCATACAAGCCCCCCGGCGCGAGCCGGGGGACGAAATCCCGTCGCTTGCGCTCAGGGCTTGTATACAAGCCCCCCGGCGCGAGCCGGGGGACGAAATCCCGTCGCTTGCGCTCAGGGCTTGTATACAAGCCCCCGGCGCGAGCCGGGGGGTGGTGCACGCGTTCCGCCCTTCAGAAGGTGAGGTTCTCTTCCGCGAAGGTCGCGCGGCTGTCGTAGGCGTGGAACGTGCGGGCGATCTTGCGCGACAGCACCTGCAGGAAGAGGGCCCGGAACTGCGGCTCAGACTGGTCGGACGAGGGCACGGCGCTGTCGCCCGGAAAGGTGAAGTCGTCGAACCGCTTCTCGAAGAGCACCGTCTTCTCGGCGACGTCGTAGACGCGGACATTCGCCGACGCGCGGCCGCGATAGAGCGTCGACCCCTCGTGCATGCGGAACTGCTCCAGATCGATGCCGACCACGATGTCGGCGTCGAGCGACTTGCCGAGCGTCGGATAGTCGACCCACGCATGCTCGTCGATCCAGCGGGCCACCTCGCGCTGGTCGATGATCCGCGCCTTGCGCACGTTCTGGGCCAGATGCGATCCCACCATGGCGGCGAGTTCCCGGGCCGAGCTGGCATCGCTGAATTCCAGTTCCACGATTGGCTTGCAGACCACGGCCACGTGCTTGCCCCGCAGCCCCTTGAACTCCGCCGGTGCGTCCTTCTCCGGGGCCACGAGATAGGCCACGGTGGTGATCATCGAGCAGCCGCCGCCACAGCAGGGCAGCAGCAGGGCGAGCGCCGCGAGGCGAAGCGAGGGAGCGATCCTGGCGAAGAAGCCGATCCTGGAGAGCATGCGATGATCCTCGTGCGAGGTGTGGTTTCGCGCCGCTGGTTCGGGCGGGGTGGCCGGGAGCCGCCGACGGAGGCGGGGAGGGTAGCCAGCGGCCGCCCCCTGCTCAATGCCGCTTCCAGAGCATGAAATCGGCCAGTCCGCCCGGTTTTTCTCTTTTCCACAGGCGAAACCACAGGCGAGAATGGGCGGCATGGCCATGCTCGACGCCTCCATGTCCGTGACCGAGAGCGACTTCCTCGCGGCCCTGGCCGCCGGCCTGCCCGGCCACGGCTTCTGGTCGGCGCCGGCGGTGGTGGCCGTGTCGGGAGGTGCCGACAGCGTGGCGCTCCTGCTCGGGCTGCACGCCCTGGCCGCGGCGCGGCGGGAGCCGCCGCGGCTGCTCGTGGCCCACGCCCGCCACGATCTCCGCGCGGAGGCGGCCGCCGATGCCGACTTCGTGACTGACGTGGCCGCCGGGCTCGGCATGCCCTGCGTCGTGCGGGAGGTCCGCTGTCGCGAGCCGGATGGCGTGCGCGGCGAGGGGATCGAGGGGCGGGCACGGCGGCTGCGGCAGGCATGCTTCGCGTCGATCGCCCACGAGCACGGGGCCAGGCATGTCGTCGTCGCCCATACCGCCGACGATCAGGCGGAGACGATCCTGCACCGCGCCCTCCGCGGCACCGGCCTCGCCGGCCTCGCCGGCATGGCGTCGGCCCGCGCACTCGGCGACGGCGTGTCGCTCCTGCGGCCGCTGCTCGCCGTGCCGCGGCGTGACGTCAGGGCTTATCTCGCCTCGCGCGGGCAGGCCTGGGTGGAGGATGCCACCAATGCCGACGTGCGCTACGCACGGAATTTCCTGCGGCACGCGATTCTCGCCCGCTGCGAGGCGGGGCCCTATCCGGCGGCGTCGGCGGCGCTCGTGCGGCTCGGCGGCCAGGCCGCGGCCGTGGCCGACGCGGTGCGGAGTGCGGCCGACCACCTGCTCGACGCCCATGCGCGGCGGCAGGCCGACGGCACGACCGTGCTGCAGACGCGGCCGCTGGCCGGGCTTGATCGGCATCTGCTGGCCGAAATCTTCGTGGCGTTGTGGCACCGCGAAGGCTGGCCCCGCCGCGACATGACCGCCCGCCATTATGCGGGGCTCGCGGCGCTTGCCGTCGCAAGCGCCGACGGCGCCGCCGAGACTCCGCCGCCGATCGAACTGCCCGGGGCCGTGCGGGCCCGCGTGATGGCGGCCGGCGTGCTCGTCGTCGGCTGCGGAGGATGATGCGCCGGTGGACGCAGACCACGACAACCCGCGGGTCTTCGATCTCAAGGGACTCGCCGGTCTCGGCGACGAGCAGTTGGCCGCCCAGGCCGCCCGCGAGGGATCGGACGGCGCGGCGTTCACGGCGCTCATGGAGCGGCATCGTGAGCGGGTCTGGCGGGTCTGCTGGCGACTCATGGGCAGCGAGCACGACGCGGAGGATGCCGCCCAGGAGGTGTTCGTCAGGCTGTTCTTCGATCGCGGGAAGTTCGCCGGACGATCCGCCTACTCCACCTGGCTGCACGGCGTCGCCATCCGCACCTGCCTGACGCTCCGCCGGTCGCGGTCGCGGCGGCGGCGGCGGGAGGATTCCGGCGACGGGGAGCGGATCGAGGCGCACGCCGATGCGAAGCCGCAGGGCACCGCGGCGATCGACGCCAGCCACGACATCCACGCACTGCTCGAGGATCTCGACGAGGAGGATCGGGCGCTCGTGCTCATGCGGTTCGCCGAAAACCACGACTACGAGCAGCTGGCGGAGATGTTCGGAACGTCGGCGGGTGCCTGCCGGATGCGGATCAGCAGGATCCGGGAAAAGCTGGCCGCGAGGGCCGGCGACCTGTTCGGCGACGACCGCAGCATGAAGGACTGAGACGTGATGGACAAACAGGAAAGGGCGAAGCCGATGGATCCACTCGAGCAGCTGGCCGGCGAACGGGTGCCGCCCGTGCCGCCGGCGCCGACCTTCGCGGCCGGGGTGCGCCGGAAGCTGCATCCCCGCCTGCTCGTCGTCCACGTGATCGAGTTCGCGGTCGGGGCGACCTGGTGGGCGGTGGTGCACATGGCCGCCGCCCTTGCGGCGGCGGTGCGGTATACCCTCACGGGCACGTGGCCGCCCCGCGATCCTGCGGCCGAAAACGAGCGAGAAGCCGGTTCCTAGTCCGGCCCAAAAAAATTTTTGGGCCGCCTGTGACAGGGCGGGCCCGGCCGGCAACTCACTTCCTGGAGGCCGATGCAGCACCGCTGCCGCGGCGTCCGGAAGGCGGGACACTCGCCGGTGTGGTGCCGGCGGAGCGGATTGGGTTGCGGGCCAACAGGGAATTCCCGCAGGGCAGGGGATCGAAACGAGGACAATCACGATGAAAGAGTTCACGACGGTCGGGCAGACGGCTGCGGAGACCGTCAATGTGTCGAAGCAGGCGCTCGTCGACAGCTTCACGCAGGCATGGAGCCAGGTGATCCTGCTCGCGCCGAAGCTGGTGGCGATGGTGTCGGTGCTGGTGATCGGCTACGTGCTGGCCCGCTGGGTGGCCGGCCTGATCACGGTGGTGAGCGACAAGATCGGCCTGCAGACGGCCGCCGAGAAGAGCGGGCTGGCCAAGAGCATGCACGACGTGGGCATCCGGCGGCCGCTGCCTGGAATCGTCGGCGGCCTGGTCTTCTGGCTCTTGATGTGCGTGTTCGTGATGGCGGCGTTCAACATCCTCGGCCTGCAGAGCATCTCCGATGCGATGGGCGAGGTGGTGAACTACATCCCCCGCCTGCTCGTGGCGACGGTGGTGGTGGTGATCGGCCTCCTGGCGGCGACCTTCCTCCGCGGCGTGGTGGCGACCAGCGCCGACCGGGTGGGGCTGACCTACGCCGAGTATCTGGCCGGCGGCTGCTACTGGGTGCTCTCGATCCTCACCTTCATCGCGGCCTTCAACCAGCTCGGCATCCAGTTCGCCCTGCTCGAGAAGCTGATCCTGATCGGATCGGCCGGGCTCTCGGCCGGCTTCGCCCTGGCCTTCGGCCTCGGCGGCCGCGACGTGATGAGCGGGATCCTGTCGGGCTACTACGTCCGCCAGCGTCTCCAGGCGGGCGACGCGGTGACCGTGGGCACGCTTCAGGGCACGGTGCGCGAGGTGGGCCCGGTGGCGACGGTGATCGAGACCCGCGAGAACGGCCTCGTCCATCGGCACAGCGTGCCCAACGCCAAGATGCTGCTCGAGGCGGTGCGGTAAGTCGGCGGGGGACGCCGCTTCGGCAGTGCACTCGAGTCTGCCTGCCGCACGACACGAGGCCCGACGGTCCACCAGGGGCCAGGCCTGAACGACACGGGGCCCGCGGTGCGACAGCGCCGCGGGCCTCTCGGTTTGAGGGGGTCATGATTGGTCGCAATCGCCCCGCCCGTCGATCCGCACGATCGTCGATCCGGTGGGGCTTGGATGGGACATGGTGAACGCCCAACTCCACTGCGAGCTGCTCCCGGTGGTATCCTTTCCGAAACGATGACGAAATCGTCGCCGGACCGTCCTTTCGAGAGGTCGTGTGATCGCATGAAGGCCCTGCTGCGTTCTTCGCCCGGCGAACTCACCGTGGCCTGCCTCGTGGCCTGCTGCCTAGCAGGGGCGGCGGCCATGGCCGACGCCGCGCCGC
>JBJTSM010000591.1:0-2501 GCA_046076685.1 Planctomycetia bacterium
AATCTGCGGCTGCTGTACGCCTACATGTGGTGCCACCCGGGCAAGAAGCTGCTCTTCATGGGGGGCGAATTCGGGCAGTGGCAGGAATGGAACTTCGACGAGAGCCTGCAGTGGCACCTGCTCTCGGGCGATTCCCATCGCGGGCTCTCCCGCGCGGTGGCCGATCTCAACGGCCTGGTGCGTCGCGAGCCCGCCCTGCACGAGCTCGATTTCGACGGCCGCGGCTTCGAATGGATCGACTGCCACAATTGGCAGGACAGCGTGCTGGCCTTCGTGCGGCGCGGCGCCGGCGGCCGCGAATGCCTGCTGGTCGTGTGCAACTTCACGCCGGTCGTGCGGCATGGCTACCGCCTCGGCGTGCCGGCGGCGGGCGGCTACCAGGAGGTCTTCAACAGCGACTCGGCCTGGTATGGGGGCAGCAACGCGGGCAACGGCGGCACGATCCAGTCGTCACCGAAGCCGCACCACGGACGCGAGCACTCCCTCACGCTCACGCTGCCGCCGCTGGCGGCCGTCGTGCTCAAGCCGTGTTCTCCGGATCAGGCTTGAACCTCGCGGGGTGCGTCGATCCCCCGGCTTGCGCCGGGGGCTTTTATGGGAGTGCGAGCGATGGGATGGGGCGTTGACTGGTGCCCGATCCCTCGGCTTGCGCCGGGGGCTTTTATGAGAGCGCGAGCGATGGGATGGGGCGCTGATCGGTGCCCCTCATGCCGCCGTTCTTAGCGCGGCTGGCGCTTCCAGTCGAGTCCGTGCCGCTTTTCCATGTCTTTGATCATCGTGCGGAAGGTGTTCGAGGCTTCCCGCTGGGCGACCATGCCGATCTGCTGGCGGTCGCCGCGGTTGGCGATGAACTTCTCCTGAAGCTCCGCGGCGGACGGTTCCTGTGACACGAGCCGGATGACGTAGCAGACGGTGCGTGGTTCGTTGAAGGCGACCGCAGTTCGGCCCGGTTCGAGCGAGAAGACGGCCCGCATGAACTCGTCTCCCGGCATCGAGAGCTCGTCGGGCTGCGAGAGCGTCGGGCCGCCCGCCATCATGCCCTGGGTGAGCCACGAGAAGGGGCCCACCTGCATCACCTTCGGTTCGGCGGCGTTCGCACCCTGTTGGGGCGTCGACCCGACGGAAGCCTCGAGCGACTGCTGCTTCGAGTCGGCCAGCCGCGCGATCTCGTCCGCGCGGCTCTTGGCCAGGCCGCGTCCCTCCACGATCCGCCAGGCCCGCTCGATGTTGGAGCGGGCGGTCTCGAACGACGGCGTGAATTCCGGCTGATCCTCCGTCCGCCACGACAGGTAGCGGTTGCCCTCGACGTCGCGCGAGCGGATGGGCCGCAGCGACATCGACCCGGCGCCGAACATCTGGTCGAGCCACCGCTGCTGGCGGATGCCGAACCGGCTGCTCGCGTCCTGCACGAATTCAAAACTGCCGCCGATGCCGCCGGCGGCGAAGGCCGCGTCGGCCGCCACCAGATCCGATCGGCCCGAGGCCAGACCCTGTTGTTCGGCGATTTTGACGACGTCGGGAGGGCGGGGTGCTTCGACGCCACCGGGGCGGCGCGCCTGCCAGAGCGCGTAGTCCTCGGCATAGCGGCCGATGTCGCCAGCCACGGCGTTGAACACGGCGTCGATCCGGGCTTCTGCCCGCTCCCGGGCCAGCCGCTTGCGGATGTCGTCCTTCACCGCATCGAGCGGCTCGAACTGGGCGTCGTCGGCCTTCTTCTCGGCGTCATCCGCCGGCTTTTCCTTGTCATCCGCGGACTTTTTCTCGGCATCCTCGGGCTTTTTCTCCTCACCGTCGGGCTTTTTCTTGTCGTCCGAGGGCTTCGCCCGAAACATCGACGTCTTGTTCTTTTCGTAGTAGTCGCCGATCTGCTCGTCCGTGACCTCCTTGGCGGCCTCCTCCTCGAAGAGGCCCCGCTTCGCGACGAGGTAGTCATACTGCACGCGGTGGGGCTCGCGGAACCCGGGCTCGGCACTGCGGGCTTCGGGCAGATCGTTCTTGTATTTTTCGTAGAAGCCGCGGAGGGCCGCTTCCGAGGGAGCGGGCACGCTGCCCGCGAAGTTTTCCACCACCACGGGCACCACCTCGACCGTCGCCCGCTGCTCGAGACGGCGGAAGTAGTCCCACTGCCAGCCCGGCGGATCGGCATTGATTCCCGATTGATGCAGCGCCAGCATCGTGCGGGCGGCCAGTTCCGTGCGCAGGGCCTCGAAGAGATCCTGCTGCGTGAGCGGCAGCGGGCCGAGGCGGAGCCGGGAGATGATCTCGTCGAACTGCTCCTGCCGTACCAGGTTGCCAGTCACCTGCCCCAGGAAGTCGTTGATGGCCTGATCACTGACGAGGATGCCGTTGGCCCTGGCGTCCTGGGCGAGGAGCGTCGTCATGACCGTCGGCTCCTCCCCCTCGGGCAGCAGCGGCAGGCGGGATGGGTCGCGGCCGCCGGCGGCCGCCGACTCCATCAGAAACCGGTTGACGAGCGATCGCAGGGCGACCGTCCGCTCGAG
>JBJTSM010000592.1:0-3056 GCA_046076685.1 Planctomycetia bacterium
GGCGATGAACACCCAGATCACGGCCCCCTGCCCCACCGCGTGGGCGGCGATGAAGCCGAAGATGCAGGCCGGCACGATCGCGGTCTGCCCGGCGGCGAAGGCCCAGGCGCAGAGCCCCAGCGACAGGATGTAGCCCAACGAGCCGATCACGAGCAGCGTCCGGCGGCCCAGCCGGTCGATCAGCCAGAGGCCGACGAACGTGAAGACGAGGTTCGTGACACCGATCCCGATCGACTGCAGGAGCGCCGACTTCTCCCCGAGCCCCGCCATCTCGAAGATCCGCGGCGCGAAGTAGAGGATCGCGTTGATGCCGGAGAACTGGTTGAACAGCGCGATCAGAAAGGCCAGCAGGATCGGCCACCGCAGGTTCGCGAGCGACTCCGCGGGCTCCGTGCCGCCGGCGCCGCTTGCCGCGGTGCCCACGATCCGGGAGGCCGTGGCCTGCAGCTGCTCCGGCGTGGCCTGCGGCTCCATCCGGGCGAGCACCGAGAGCGCCCGGTCGCGATTCGCGTCGCCCCCCGCGAGGAGCAGCCAGCGCGGGCTCTCGGGAATGGCGAGGCTGGCGACCGTGTAGAAAAACGCGGGGAAGGCCTCGGCGCCGAGCATCCAGCGCCAGTCGTTGGGAACGCCCTCGAGCAGGTAGTTCGAAAGGAAGGCGGCGAGGATGCCGAGCACGATGTTGAACTGGAACATCCCGGCCAGGCGTCCCCGCGACTCCGGCGGCGAGATCTCCGAGATGTAGAGCGGCGAGGCGACGGTGGAGATGCCCACGCCGAGGCCGCCGATGAACCGGGCGATGATGAACGACCAGACGTCGGTGGCCAGGCCGCTCCACACCGCCGACACGAAATAGAGGATGCCGATCCAGAAGAGCGTGGGCCGGCGGCCCCAGCGGTCGGTCGGCCAGCCGCCACCCATCGCGCCGATCACGGTGCCATAGAGCGCGGAGGCCATCGCGACGCCGTGCAGCGCCGGGCTCAGCTGCCAGAGGTCCTGGATCGTCTTCTCCGCACCGGAGATGACGACGGTGTCGAAGCCGAAGAGAAAGCCCGCGAGCGCCGAGACGATCGACCAGATGACGATGTTGGGATTCATGGAATGCTCGAGTGGATCCCCGGTGATGGGCCGGTGTGATGCGGGTAGGATCACGCTCCGGATTGGCCGACAGGAATACCCGCCGCCCCCGATATATTCAATCTGGCACGAAACCATCATCCCTTGGCACAAAACCGGAATGTTCCCGCATGCAGACCGAAAGCCCGACCGTCGCCGCAGACAATCCGCTCCTTCAGCCGTGGACCGGCCCCTACGGCGGCGTGCCGCCGTTCGACCGCGTGCGGGTGGCCGACTTCGAACCGGCCTTCGAGGCGGCCATGGCCGACCAGCTCGCGGCGATCGACCGGATCACCGGCCAGTCTGATCCGCCCACCTTCGACAACACGACCGCCGCCCTCGAGCGGGCGGGCCGCGTGCTTGATCGCGTCCGCGCGGTCTACGAGGTTTTCTGCGGCGGCCTGAACGATGCGGCGATGCAGGCCGTCGAGCGGCGGATGGCCCCGCGGCTGGCCGCCTTCGCCGACCGGATCGTCGCCGACGAAAAACTCTTCGCCCGCGTGGCGGCCGTCTACGAGTCCCGCGAGCGATCTGGGCTCACGCCCGAGCAGCGGCGGCTGGCCTGGCTGCACCACACCGATCTCGTGCTGGCGGGGGCCCGGCTCGACGCGGCCGCGAAGCGCGACCTGGCGGCCATCAACGAGGAGCTGGCGGCGCTGCAGACCACCTTCAGCCAGAACGTGCTCGCCGACGAGACCGACGCGGCCGTCTTCATCGACGACGAGGCCGGGCTCGCGGGCCTGCCCGCGGCCGCCCGCGATGCGGCCGCCGTCGCCGCCCGCGACGCTTCCGTCGTCGCCACGGGAGACCGCGGCCGCGGCGGCTGGGCCGTGCTGAACACGCGTTCGAGCGTCGAGCCGTTTCTCGCGTACGCCGAGCGGCGCGACCTGCGGGAGCGGGTGTGGCGGATGTTCGTCGGCCGCGGCGATGGCGGCTCCGCGACCGACAACAAGCCGACGATCGCGAGAATTCTCCTCCTGCGGGCACGGCGGGCGAAGCTGCTCGGCTTTGCGACGCATGCCCACTGGCGGCTGGAGAACTCGATGGCCAAGTCGCCCGAGCGTGCCGTCGCGCTGATGGAGGCGGTGTGGCAGCCGGCCGTGGCGCGGGTGCGGGAGGAGGTGGCCGACATGCAGGCGATCGCCGACGCCGAGGGGACCGGCATCCGCATCGAGCCGTGGGACTATCGCTTCTATGCGGAGAAAGTCCGGCAGGCGAAGCACGACCTCGACGAGGGGGAGATCATGACCTACCTGCAGCTCGAGAAGCTCCGCGAGGGGATGTTCTTCACCGCCGGCGAACTCTTCGGCCTCCGGTTGGCCCCGGTCGATCCAGCATCCGTGCCGGTCTACCACGCCGACGTCCGCGGCTGGGAGGTGACCGACCGCGATGGCCGGATCGTCGGGCTCTTCTTCTTCGACCCCTATGCCCGCAAGGGAAAGCAGTCGGGCGCCTGGATGAGCGGCTACCGTTCGCAGGAGCGGTTCGACGGCGCGATCCTGCCGATCGTCTCCAACAACTGCAACTACGCGAAGCCGGCGCCGGGCGAGCCGATCCTGATCAGTTGGGACGACGCCACCACGCTCTTCCACGAGTTCGGCCACGCCCTGCACGGGCTCTGCTCCAGCGTCTCCTATCCGTCGCTGTCGGGCACGAACGTGGCCCGCGACTACGTCGAGTTTCCGTCGCAGCTGCTCGAACACTGGCTGGCGACGCCGGAGGTGCTCGACCGGTTCGCGATCCACGCCCACACCGGCCGGCCGATGCCCCGGCCGCTCGTCGAGAAGATCGAGCGGGCGGCTGCCTTCAACCAGGGCTTCCGCACGGTGGAGTTCCTCGCCAGCGCCTTGGTCGACATGAAGCTGCACCTCGCCGGCGAGACGCCGATCGACCCGGCCGCGTTCGAGCGGGAGACGCTCGCTGCGATCGGGATGCCGGCCGAG
>JBJTSM010000593.1:0-2471 GCA_046076685.1 Planctomycetia bacterium
CTCGCTCGTCGAGATCAATCCCCTCGTGCTCACGAAGGATGGCGGGCTCGTGGCGCTCGACGCCAAGATGACCTTCGACGACAACGCGCTGTTTCGCCACAAGGATCTCGCGGCGCTCCGCGACGAGGCGGAGGAGGAGCCCGCCGAGACGCGGGCCGCCGCCGCGGGCCTGTCCTACGTGAAGCTCAACGGCACGATCGGCTGCCTGGTCAACGGGGCGGGCCTCGCCATGAGCACCATGGACCTCGTCAAATACCACGGCGGCCAGCCGGCCAACTTCCTCGACGTGGGCGGCGGCGCCGACGTCAACCAGGTGACCGAGGCGTTCCGGATCATCCTCTCCGATCCGCACGTCAAGGCGATCCTCGTCAACATCTTCGGCGGCATCATGCGGTGCACTACGATCGCCAACGCGGTGGTCGAGGCGTCGAAGACCTTCGGCTTCACCGTCCCGCTCGTCGTCCGGCTCGAAGGCACCGAGGTGGAGGAGGGCAAGAAGATCCTGGCCGCCAGCGGCACCACGATCATCACCGCCGACGGCCTCACCGACGCCGCCAAGAAGGTGGTGGCCGCCGCCAACGCCGCCTGACCGCTTGATTCACGCCGGGCACGGACATCCTGTCCGTCCCTTCCGCTCACGATTCAACAACAAGCCCCCTTTTCCGCTCCCGATTCGAAAGCCTCCCATGAGCATCCTGGTCAATCGCGACACCCGCGTCATCTGTCAGGGCATCACCGGCAAGGTGGGCGAATTCCACACCCGTGGCTGCCTCGAATACGGCACGCGGATGGTGGGCGGCGTGACCCCCGGCAAGGCGGGCGAAACCGTCGCCGGTCTGCCCGTGTTCAACACCGTGGCCGAGGCCCGTGACGCGACCGGCGCCAACGCCACGATGATCTTCGTGCCGCCGCCCTTCGCCGCGGACGCGATCCTGGAGGCCGTCGGTGCCGGCATCGAACTGGTGATCGCGATCACCGAGGGCATTCCCGTGCTCGACATGGCCCGCGTCATGCCGGTGGTGAAGGCCTCGAAGAGCCGGCTGATCGGGCCGAACTGCCCGGGCGTGATCACGCCGGGGCAGTGCAAGATCGGCATCATGCCGGGCTACATCCACACCCCCGGGCACGTCGGCGTGATGAGCCGCTCCGGCACGCTGACCTACGAGGCCGTCTGGCAGCTCACGCAGCTCGGCCACGGGCAGAGCACCTGCGTCGGCCTGGGCGGCGATCCGCTCGTCGGCTCGAGCTTCATCGACATCCTCACGCTGTTCGAGGCCGACCCCGACACCCACGCCATCCTGATGATGGGCGAGATCGGCGGCTCCGCGGAGGAGGAGGCGGCGGCCTTCGTCAAGCACCATGTCACCAAGCCCGTGGCGGCGTTCATCGCCGGCCGCACGGCCCCGCCGGGGAAGCGGATGGGCCACGCGGGGGCGATCATCTCCGGGGGCAAGGGCACGGCCGAGGCCAAGCTGGCGGCGCTCAAGGACGCGGGCATCGAGATCGCCGAGAGCCCCGCGGACATGGGGCAGGCACTGGTGCGCGCGATCAAGCGGCGGGGCTGAAGCAGACGCTGGCTCTCACGCACCGGCTTCGGGGCGGCAACGCATCACTTCGTCCGCCGTTCCGACGGCGGAATGGCGTCGCGTGGGCCGCGGCGGCCCAATGCTCCTCGAGCTGTCGCCGACCCCTCGCCTCCGTCTTTGTGAGGGTCGGTTCGCTGTTTTGAGAACACATCCCCTCATGCCCCGCCTGCCAGGCCTTTTGGGGAAAGGATGAGGTTGGGCTAGACTCATCGCATGAAGGTCAGTCTCTTCATCCCCTGCTTCGTCGATCAGATGACACCGCAGGTCGGCGTGGCGGTGGCCGGCGTGCTCGAGCGGCTCGGCCACTCCGTCGAGTTCCGCGCCGCCCAGACCTGCTGCGGCCAGCCGAGCTTCAATGCGGGCTATTGGGACGAGGCCAGGGCCGTGGCCATCCGCGCGATCGAGGTCTTCGCCGGCGCCGAGGCGGTGGTGGGCCCGAGCGGCTCCTGCGTGGCGATGATGCGGGTCTTCTATCCGGAGCTGCTCGAGGGCACACCCCACGAGACGGCCGCGCTCGATCTGGCGGCGCGGACCTACGAATTCGGCGAGTTTCTCGTCAAGAAACTCGGCGTGACGGACGTCGGCGCCCGCTTTCCCCATCGTGTCACCTACCACGACGGCTGCCACGGGCTCCGCGAGCTGCGGCTCAAGGACGAGCCCCGGCAACTGTTGCGTGCCGTGCGCGATCTGGAACTGGTCGAGTGCGACGAGCCCGAGAGCTGCTGCGGCTTCGGCGGGCTGTTCAGCGTGAAGTTTCCGATGATCTCCACGGCGATGGCGGAGGTGAAGGGCGGGGCGCTCGACCGCACCGACTGCGAGTACATCGTGTCGAGCGATCCGAGCTGCCAGCTGCAGCTCGACGGCTGGCTCGCCCGCAACGGCCGC
>JBJTSM010000594.1:0-2129 GCA_046076685.1 Planctomycetia bacterium
CGTCTCCACCTTGTCGCTCGTGGCCGTGAGCAGCCGACAGGCCTCCTCGATCCGCAGCGACGTGAGATGCTGCATCGGACTGCGGCCGAGCGAACGCAGGCAGACGCGGCGAAATTGCTCCTTGCTCGCCCGATAGCGTGAGGCCAGCGTCGCGAGCGTCCACTCGGCGGCGAGGTCGCCGGCCACCTCCTGCCAGACCGCCCAGAGGCGTTCGTCCACGCCCCAGGGCTGCGCGATCCGGCGGGCCTCGCCATGGGCCAGTTCCACCCAATGGTGCACGAGCCGCGGATTCCTCGCGGCCGTCCACTCCGCCTGCAATCCGGAGATGATCCGCCACAGGCCGTCGCCATCACACTTCACCCGCACGGGCGAGGCCGCCGACACGACGGGCCGCACCTGCTCGGGCTCGTCGTAGCGGATCCAGGCGAACCGCCAGCGCGGCCCCCGCACCGCATGAAAGGCGTTGAGCACCCGCGGCGGCGCGAGGCAGGCCACGCCCGCCCGGCTCGCCTGCCAGCGGCCGTCGAGGAGAATTCGTCCGCTGCCCTCGTGGCAGACCATGACGAAGCTGCCCGATGGCGCGAGACGCACGCGGCGATAGGGCACCACGGCATCGGTGAGGCCCAGATGCAGAATGCGATGCACCGCAAGCTCGGCGCAGTCGGCCCGGGTGAGCGACCAGTGCCTGGTCGCCGGTCCGTCGATCGTCGTTTCGGTCAGGTCGAGGTGGATTTCGGTCATGGACCGCTCTGGCGCCGGAGCCTAGGCTCAGTCGTACAAACCAGTTGTATACCTCCCGAGATCGCACGATGCCGAATCCCTGGACGGGCCGAGGAAATCCCTACACGCGGGCCGAGGTGCTCGACCGGCTCCACGCCACGCTGCGGGCCGGAAAGCCGATCATCGCCGCCGGCGCCGGCACGGGCATCAGCGCGAAGTTCCTGGAGAAGGGGGGCGTCGACCTGATCATCATCTACAACTCCGGCCGGTTCCGCATGGCGGGCCACGGCTCGACCGCCGGGCTCATGGCCTATGGCGACGCCAACGCCGTCGCCATGGAGATCGGCGAGTACGAGGTGCTCCCCGTCGTCGAGGAGGTGCCGGTGATCTGCGGCGTGCACGCGACCGATCCGCGGCGCCGGATGTGGCACTGGCTGGGTCGCGTCAAGGAGATGGGCTTCTCGGGGGTCAATAACTTCCCCACCCACTGCATCGTCGACGGCCAGTTCCGGCAGATTCTCGAAGAGACGGGGATGAGCTTCCAGAAGGAGGTCGAGATGATCGACCTCGCCCGGCGGATGGATCTCTTCACGATCGTCTACGTGGGCACGCCCGACGAGGCCCGGGCGATGACGAAGGCCGGGGCCGACGTCGTGATCGCCCACGTCGGCACGACCGTGGGCGGCTCGATCGGCGTGACGACCGCCGCCTGCTCGCTCGCCGACGCGGCAACGCGGGTGCAGGGGATCGCGCGGGCCGCGCTCGACGAACGGAACGACGTGATCTGCCTCTCGCACGGCGGCCCGATCTGCACGCCCGAGGACGCCGCCTACGTCAACGAACATACCGACGTCGTCGGGTTCGTCGGCGCCTCGAGCCTCGAGCGACTCGCCTTCGAGCGTTCGCTCCCCGAGCTCGCGAGGCAGTTCAAGAACATCCCGCTTGGCAAGGGTTTGGGCAAACGTCTCGGCAGGCGACCGTGACCGCCCATCTGACCGCCTGATGAAGGAACGACCATGGCGACGATCGCCGTCCTCGGCACGCTCGACACGAAGGGCCGCGAGCATGCGTTCGTGGCGGAGCGGATCCGCGCCCGGGGTCATGCCACGGTCCTGATCGACGTGGGCACCGGCGGCGAATCGGCGGTCACGCCCGACATTGCGCGGGCGGAGGTGGCGGCGGCGGCAGGCATCGACCTCACCGTGCTCCTCGCCCGCCGCGACCGGGGCGAATGCGTCGCGGCGATGACGCAGGCGGCCCCCCGGCTGCTCGAACGGCTCGTCGCCGAGGGCCGGATCCAGGGTGTGATCGCGCTTGGCGGCGGCGGCGGCACGGCGATCGCATCGGCCGCCATGCGGCCCCTGCCGATCGGGTTCCCGAAGCTCATCGTCTCCACGCTGGCCAGTGGC
>JBJTSM010000595.1:0-2741 GCA_046076685.1 Planctomycetia bacterium
GGCCCACGTGTCGGGGTGTGCCAGGGCGATGTCCCAGGCGGCATCGCCTCCCATCGAGTGGCCGGAGAGGAACACCCGGTCGGTGTCGATCGAAAACCGCCGGAGCGCCTCCCGCAGGGAGCCGAGCACCGCGGCATGCTCCCGCGACGAGTATTCATAGGCTGTCTGGTGCTCGCGGGCCCACGCCGGGGCGATCACGATCGTGCCGTTGCGGCCCGCCTGGCCGCGGCGTTGGCCGTCGGGGCCGGCCATGCCCGCCCACCATTCGATCTGGTTGTGGGGCGTCGACCAGGCCGCGTGGAGCGAAACGACCGCCGGATACCTGCGCAGGGGGTCGTATTCGGGGGGCACCTGCACGAGGCAGCGGAAGCTCTTCTCACCATCGATTCCCGGGATCTCCAGTTCGTGGAGCCCCGGCGCCGTCTCCGCGGGAGGATCGAGCGGCGGTCGCATCTGCTTGGCGATGGCCGCGACGGTGGGGGCGTCGAAGGCCTCCTCCTGTTCGAGCCGCGCGTGGATCGAGTCCCGTGCCGCCCGGTCTGCCGCGCGGAGGTAGTCGGTGACGAGCGTCCGGACCCGCACGGCCGACAGCGCGAGTTTCAGGTTGCGGTCGGCGCTGGCCGCGCCCTGCAGCCAGCCGTTGATCGCCATCGCCACGGCGCTTTCGGCCGGTACGGTGGGATCGGTCCCCAGCCGGGCAAACGTCGCCAGCCGGTCGAGCGAGGCGAACGAGAGTCCCTGCGCGATCTCCTCGATGATGGCTCCGGCCTCTTCGCGATCCCCTTCCTCGGTGAGTTGCCGCTGCCGCTGCTCAAGGGCCTCGAGCAGCATCCGGGCTTCATCCTGCCGCTGTCGGTAGCGGTCGCGGGCCTCGCGGACCGCCTCGATCGTTTCGCCGCCGGCGTCGTCCGCCGGGAACTGCTCGAGCAGGTCGAGCGCCAGTCCGTCCTGGCCGACCCGCCCGCGGGCGAGCACTTCATCAAGCAGCCTGGCCGCGGCAAGGGCGGCGAGGTCCTTGCGCTGCTGCGCGAGTTCGGCCAGATCGGGGAAGTCTCGCAGCACCTCGTCGAGTTCCTGCCGGGCGTCGTCATACCTTTCGGCCTGGAGGAACAGCCGCACGACCCGGAGCCGATCGTCGGCGCTCGTGCGGTCGAGATGCTGGTCGATCACCCGCTTGATGACGTCTCGCGGGATGGAAGACGTGGCGATCCGCATGTCGAGCAGATGCGGTCGTTCCGTCATGATCCCCTCGACGCTCGTCCACCGGGGGGCGATCTGCGTGATGCCCTGCACAAGGTCGAGCCGGCCGCCGGCGGTGTTGAGCGAGAGGATCCGGCGGCCATATTCGTCGAACGGTGTCGTTCCCAGGATCTGGCCGACACCGACCACGCGCCGGCCCTCGTCCGGGATCCGCTGCGGGATGCGGATCCGCTCGGCCCCCGGATCGACCTGTCCCGGCTCGGCCTTCACCACGCGTCTCTTCGAGACCATGGTGCGGGTCAGTTCGTCGTCGCACATCAGGATCGACGTGCCACCGGCGGGCTTCGCCCCGCCCTCGGCCTCGGGGGCGATCGCGACGCCCGGAAGCAGCACGAACCGCCCCTGCAGCACGCGGCCGTCCGCCAGTTCGACCTGATCGGCGGATGCCGGACCCGAGAGGCTGACGGCGGCGAGCAGCGCCGCCCCCATGACGCGCCGGATGAATCGTCTGAACCGCAGGCGTCGGGCGAGGGGCTGCATCCGATCCATGGCGAGGCTTTCCGGCGGGACGACTTCCTGTCGGCAGAGAGTTTACCGGTGGGAAAGCGGGCGGCCCAGCCGGGGTTCTTGCTTGACTCGCCTCATGCGACCGGCCGACAATGTCGGGCATCGCGCCGCACGTCGACGGCGTGTCTGGAAACGCCGCACGAGCGAGCCCGCCAATCATCCAATCCCCCATGATTCATTTCGTCAGGCGGGTGCTGGCATGGGGCGTGCTGCTGACGCTTCTCCTGCCGATGGTCATCGCGGTGGTGCTCGGCCTGGGCTCGCTGCTTGCCTCCCTGGGAGACGAGGCCGGAGCCGCCGCCTGCGGCCGCGTGGGGCTCGTCGTGGGGGTGGTCTGGTTTCTGGCGCTGGCGGGCACCGCGGCTGCCAGCGGGATCATCGCGCTTGAATCGCATGCCGACCGGCCGGCGCATGCCGACCGTCCGGCTCGTTCCGATCATCCCGCCGAATGACCGGTATCGCCGCCTGAGGGCGGCCCATGGATCGGGTTCAGTTCATGCCCATTGGTTTTCGGTGCACCGGCTGCCGTTCCCGTCTGCACGTGCCCAAACGCTGGTCCGGCAACTCGCTTTCCTGCCCCAACTGTGGCACCCGCGTGGTCGTGCCCGCGGAGGCCCGGGAATCGGGCGGCGGTTCCGCCCCCGCGTCGTTCGAAGATGTCGCCCTGGAGCGGAAGTTGGCGTCGCTGCGGGTGCCTGCGGCGGGGAAGCCGGGCGGCGTGTTTGCGGACGAGTCGTTCGTCCTGCCGCCTCCGGAAGATGCCGATCCAGAAGCCGCGGCCAGGGCGCGGAGCCGGGCTGGTATCACGCTTTCGCGTCGAGCGGTTTATGCTTACGTGGCGTTGGTGCCGGTCATCGCGGTCGCGGCATTCCTGCTCGGATGCTGGTGGTCGTCCGCGGTGGGCCGCTGACGATCCACCCGTTGTCTCCCGCCTCGCCGCGACCTTACGAGAGGACGACATGCCTTTCCCACGT
>JBJTSM010000596.1:0-6008 GCA_046076685.1 Planctomycetia bacterium
ACACGCTCGATCAGGGGCTCGTGCTCGACCACTTCATCGTGCACGATCCGGACTACGCCGGGGAGCCTCCGGCGGAGCGGCTCGGGGAGGTCGCGGATGCGATCCGCGCGGCCTTGCGGGCCGACGCATCACCCTCGTTCACGCGGCGCTGGAATCCGTTTGCGCCGCTGCCGAATCCGGCGGCCATCGTGCCGGCCCGCGTGCGGTTCGACAACGAGAGCTCCGCGCATGCCACCATCCTCGAGGTGTTCGCCCACGACTCGGTCGGCCTGCTCTACGCGATCGCGCGGGCCATCTTCGAGCAGGGGCTGTCGGTGCGGTCGGCCAAGATCGGCACCTATCTCGATCAGGTGGTCGACGCCTTCCACGTCACCGACGAGTCGGGCCGCAAGGTGGTCGATCCCGAGCGGCTCGCGACGATCCGCCAGGTGCTGGAACGCGTCGCCGCCCCGGTCACGGGCCCGGGGGGATGGGAACGGGCTTGAGGCCGAGCATCCGTCGCCGCCAGGTCGTTTCGAACGCGGCGACCGGCATGCCGACAAGTTGCTCGAATTCGGTCACCCGTTCCGCGGCCTCCGCGGCTCCGGCAGACGGCTCGCAGAGCGCCGCCAACGACCGTGGCGCGAGCACCGGCTCGAGGATGGCCAGATGAAAGGCCAGCCCCCATGCCACGAGGTAGCTCTGCCGGCTCGCCGTCCGCCCGCCCGCATGCCCGACCAGAAACTGCGACTGCCCGGCCCGGAGCAGTTCCTCGAGCTTCGGCGCGGCACCGCTCGCCAGCAGTTCCTGCAGCGCCTTGAGGCGGGTTGGATCGGGGGCGTCGAGCCGCAGTTCGCCGGCGTCGAGCGGAGCGGTTTCGAAGACCTGGGCGAGTCCCTCGTCGAGCCAGAGCGGCAGCGCGGAACGGCCGCCGGCCGCGAGCTGGCGGTCGGCGTAGGCGTGCCAGGCCTCGTGGGTGAGCCGCCCGGAGAATTCGCGGCGCGCCTCCGCCACCCGCACCGCGTTGTCCCGGCGGGCCGCGGCGAGCTGTGCGAGCAGCCCGTCCCGTTCCCGGTGCCAGCGATGACGGGCCAGTTGCACGACCTCGGCCCGCTTGCCGGCGGCCAGGCCCTGTCGCTCGAGATCACCGGCGAGCCGGCGCACGTCCGCATCGAACGCGCGGTCGCGGGCCGTGACCTCTCGTTCAGCCAGCGCGAGGTTGTCGGCGGCTGTTCGTTCCTGCTCGATGATCGCCGGCATGTCGCTGCCCGCCACGAGCAGACCGCGGTCCGGCACGTAAAACGCCGGATGCAGGGCCTCGATCGCGAGTTCGGCCTGCACGCCACGGTATTCCGCGGCCGTGCCGCAGAGCCTGACCGAGAGGCGCGGCGGACCATCCGCTCGAGTCGGCGGTGGCACGAGGGCCTCGAGTGCCGCGAGCACCTGTTCAAGCCGGACCACCGCCTGCCTCGTGAGGGTCGGGTCGGCCGTGCTGTCGAGTGTGAACCAGCGGCCCGCGTATCGCCACGGGCCCTTCTCGTCGTCTCGTACGAGCGTCACCGCGGTTTCGGCGGCGTGCTGGCTACCGCGGCGGTTGCGAAACGCCTCCACGCGTTTTGCCAGCAGTTCGCGATCGGCCGGCGGCAGCCGATCGATCGCCGTGATCCGCTCCGGGCTGATCGGCGCCCACGTGATCAGCTCCATCGCCCGGCCGGCAGGCTGGAGGATCTGCACGAAGCCGACCGCGGCGTCGCCGTCGGCCGGGTCGACGATGAGCCCCTGCAGCCGCCGCCCGTCGCCGAGCACGAGTCCCTCGAGCTTCCACGGCCCGGTTGCGAGGCCCGGCCGCGGCTCGGTCGCCGACGACACCATGCCTGTCAGGGCCAGCGACGGCACTAAGGCCGTCAGGGCCACGACCACGCCGCCGCGTCGCACGGGAAGCCGGATCATGCTCGACCCGCCGCCGGATCAGAAGTAGGTGTTGATCACGTTTTCGAAGAGCTCCTGGCGGCCGCTCGTGCAGGCCGCCGCCTCGCCCTTGGCGAGCATCTCCTTTTCGAGCGTCTTGAAGCTCTCGCCGCCCGCCTCGATCCGCTTGCCCAGCGGTCCCGACCAGCTGGCATACCGCTCGTCGAGCAGCTTCTGGATGCCGCCGTCGGCCCGCATCGCGGCGGCGATCTTCAGGCCGCGGGCGAAGGCGTCCATGCCGCCGATGTGGGCGTGGAACAGGTCGACGGGCTCGAAGCTCTCCCGCCGCACCTTGGCGTCGAAGTTCACGCCGCCGGGAGCCAGCCCGCCGTACTTGAGGATCGAGTTCATGATCTGGGTCGTCAGATAGATGTTGGTGGGGAACTGGTCGGTGTCCCAGCCCACCAGCGTGTCGCCGGTGTTGGCGTCGATCGAGCCGAGGAAGCCCTGCATGCCGGCATACTCGAGCTCATGCTGCATCTCGTGGCCGGCGAGCGTGGCGTGGTTGGTCTCGATGTTCATCTTCACGTGCTTTTCGAGCCCGTACGTCCGCAGGAAATTGATGCAGGTCGCGCAGTCGAAGTCGTACTGGTGCTTGGTGGGTTCGCGGGGCTTCGGCTCGAAGTAGAACTGCCCGGTGAAGCCGATCTCCTTCGCGTGGTCGACGGCCATGTGCATGAACCGGGCGAGGTGGTCGACCTCCCGCTTCATGTCGGTGTTCCAGAGGCACTGGTAGCCTTCGCGGCCGCCCCAGAAGACGTAGCCCGCCCCGCCGAGCATGTGCGTCACTTCCATCGCCTTCTTCACCTGCGCGGCGGCGTAGGCGAAGACCTCGGCGTTGCAGCTGGTGGCGGCGCCGTGCACGTAGCGGGGATTGCTGAAGAGGTTGGCGGTGCCCCAGAGCAGCTTGATGCCGGTGCGGTCCTGGTGGGCTTTGAGCGCGGCGGCCACGGCGTCGAGGTTCGCATGCGACTCGGCGAGCGTCTTCCCCTCGGGCGCGACGTCGCGATCGTGGAAGCAGTAGAAGCCGACACCGAGCTTCTCCATGAATTCGAAGGCCACCGCCACCCGGGCCAGGGCCGCGTCGAGCGTGTCGCCCCCCTTCTCCCAGGGCCGCTGCATCGTCGGCGCACCGAAGGGATCGGCACCGGTGCCGCGGAACGTGTGCCAGTAGGAGACCGCAAACCGCAGGTGATCGCGCATCGTCTTGCCCTCGATCACCGCATCGGGATCGTAGTGGCGGAAGGCCAGCATGTTCTTCGTGGACGGGCCCTCGTAGCGAATCTTCGCGATCCCCGGAAACGCCTCGGATCCGGTGCTGGTTGCGGCTGCCATCGGACGGTTACTCCTCGGTATCGAATGGACTGTCGGGTGGGCGGGAACGGCCACGGTTATAGCGGCAACACCGCGGGCTGTCGCCTCTCCCCGTCGTCCGCTCGATTCAGCGGCGGACGGCCCGGGCCAGGATGCGGCGGCCCCAGTCCGGGAACCATTCGATGAGCCCGGCCAGCAGCCCGGCCTTCCGCGGCACGACGAGTTCGCTCTGCCGCCGGCGGCAGGCCTCGAGGACGCGCTCGGCCAAGACGTCGGGGTCGAGCTGCCCGACGGCCCCGGTGCCGCCGGGGCGGAGTGCCTCAGATGGCAGGCCGGCCACCGCGACGTCGGCGGCGTAGCGGTCGGCCGAGGAGGCGGCCCGCGGGTCGTCGTCGTCGCGCCGGATCGGACCGGGCGAGACCAGGAGCACGTGTGCGCCGCGCGGAGCCATTTCGAGCCGCACGGCGTCGGCATAGGCCGCCAGCGCCGATTTCGCCACGCAGTAAGAGCCCATGAACGGCGTGACAAGCTTGCCTGCGAGGCTGCCGATGTAGACCATGTGGCCGCCGGCTGCCGCCACGTCGTCCGCGACCGCCTGGGTGATCTCCACGGCCGACGAGACGTTGGCGTCGAAAGAGGCACGCAGTTCGTCGGCGGTCGTCGCGAGGATCGCCCCCCTGCCCGACCGCCCCACACAGAAGAAGAGATCGTCGACTCCCCCGAGCATCCGCAGCGCCTCCCCGACCACGCGGCCCCCCTCCCCGTTGCGGGAGAGATCGGCCGCGACGCCCCGCACGCGGCTGCCGGCCGGGGCGGCTGCTTCGCAGGCGGCGAGGGCCTGCCGCACGCCTTCGCTCGACCGGCCGACGACGAGCACGCGGGCCCCAGCGGCGTCGAGGTGCCTGGCCAAAGCGAGGCCGAAGCCGGCCGTGCCGCCCGCCACGATCACCCGTCGGTCCTGCCACTCGCGGTATCTCATCGGCCGGAGTCTAACGCAAACCGGTCCGCTTGCAGTATTCTGCTGTCCCCGCCTCGTCCTCACCTTCCCGCCAAGGACGCCACCCATGTCGCACGCCGCGCCCGCCCCTGCCTCGGCCGCCCCCACGCAGATCGTCCGCACCAAGATCGTCGCCACCATCGGTCCGGCCTGCCGGTCCGAGGCCGGCCTTCGCAGCCTCGTGGATGCGGGCGTGGACGTGTTCCGGCTCAACATGGCCCACGGCTCGATCGAAGAGCATCAGGAAACGCTCGGCCGGGTGCGGCGGGTGGCGGAGGCCGCCGGCCGACCGATCGGCGTGCTCGTCGATCTGGCCGGCCCCAAGATCCGCCTGGGAGAAATTCCCGGCGGCTCGATCGAATGCGTCGAGGGGGCGGTGTTCCGGTTCATCCGCGGCACGGAGAGCGGCCAGCCCGACGCCTTCACGACCACGTACGAACGCCTCATCGACGAGTTGGCGGTGGGCGATGCCGTGATGCTCGCCGACGGCACCATCAGCCTCGTGGTCGAGGAACGGTCCGCGACCGAGGCCCGTTGCCGCGTCGTGCAGGGCGGGCTGCTCCGCAGCCGCCAGGGGGTGAACCTCCCGGGAGTGAAACTCTCCGTGGCCGCGATGAGCGCCGCCGACTGGCAGCATGCCGAGTGGGCGGCCGGGGCCGGCGCCGACTTCGTGAGCCTGTCGTTCGTGCGGAGCGCCGTGGAGGTGAAGCTGCTCAAGGAGCTGCTGCGAACCCGCGGCTCGAAGGCCCGCGTCGTCGCCAAGGTCGAGAAGCGGGAGGCGATCGACAATCTCGATTCGATCGTCGAGGCCGCCGACGCGGTGATGGTGGCCCGCGGCGACCTCGTCGTCGAGATCGACGTGGCCAGCATGCCGATGGTGCAGAAGCAGATCATCCGCGCCTGCCAGCGGTTCCAGAAGCCGGTGATCGTGGCGACGCAGATGCTCGACAGCATGCAGCACTCGCGGCGGCCGACGCGGGCCGAGACGACCGACGTGGCCAACGCCATCCTCGACGGCGCCGACGCCTGCATGCTTTCCGGCGAAACCGCGATCGGCGAACATCCGCGGCTCGTCGTGGAGATGATGCGGCGGATCGCCAGCGCCACCGAGAAGCAGTATCTGCAGGACCGCCGACAGTTTCTCGAGGACACGCTCGGCCGGGGGCGGATGGCCGTCTCGCCGGGAGAGTTTCTGGCACCCCCCGAGCGGCTCGTCGACGGGCTGCACCCGATCACGCAGGCCGTGGTCGACGGCGCCAGCCGCATCGCGGCCGAACTCGACGCCAGGCTCGTGGTGGTGGCGAGCAAGAGCGGCGTGACGGCGATCGCCCGGTCGAAACGTCGCGGCGCGGTGCCGACGGTCGGCGTGAGCGACGATCCCGCCACGCTGCGGCAGATGTCGCTCTACTGGGGCGTCACGCCGCTGGCCGCGGTGGAGGGGGGCGACGTCAACCGGCTGATCGAGCACGTCACCGCCTGGGGGCTCCGCGAGGGGCGGCTCAAGCGTGGCGACCGCATTTTATTGGTGGCGGGTATCGGTTTTGGCACCGGCGGGCACAATATGGCCCTCGTCCACGAAGTGTGAGGCATCAGGAGCAGGCGATGAAGAAGAAGTGCGTGCTGGCGTATTCGGGCGGTCTCGACACCTCGGTGATCCTCGGGTGGCTCATCGAGCAGGGCTACGAGGTGATCGCGGTCTACGTCGATCTGGGGCAGCCCTGCGAGGATCGCGAGGCGACGCTCGCCAAGG
>JBJTSM010000597.1:0-4698 GCA_046076685.1 Planctomycetia bacterium
AAGGCTGCAGGGGCCATGGATGGCCCTGCAGCCGTACAAATGGAGACGAAGGGGATCGAACCCTCAACCCCCGCCTTGCAAAGGCGGTGCTCTCCCAATTGAGCTACGTCCCCGGAAAACAGAAAGCAGTGCGCGCGCCAAGATTCGAACTTGGGACCTCTACCTTATCAGGGTAGCGCTCTAACCAACTGAGCTACGCGCGCGACAGCTTGGCCGGTTCCCGGCATGGTCGTGCCGGAAACCCGCCTGCTTCGAAGTGTAGATGCAGCCGGGGCGATTTCAAAGGGGTGGCGGCCGCGCCCCGGGGGCGGCTCTGGCCGCGGAAAAATGGGGCAGGCGCAGCCCGGCGTTCCGGCTACTGTGTGGCGACACCCAAACCAGAGAGGACTGCGATCATGTCGAGGCTTCGAGTCGTCGTGTGCCAGGCACTGTTTTGCGGCCGTCTTCCGATCTTCGCGGGGATGCAGATCCTGGCGGTCGGGATCCTGGCCGCCCCCCTGCAGGCCGCCGGTCCTACGGTCGAATATGCACTCGGGCTGCGACCGAGCCAGAAAGACGTCGACTACGACCGGCCGGAAGGGGATGCGGCGAAGAACGCCACCATCAGCACGGAGAAGTCGGCGGGGGCGTCGGCCTTCGTCGTCCGTGGGCCGACGGGCGAGATGCTCCGGGTCTTCGCCGACACCAACGGCGACCGGGTGGTCGATCGCTGGAGCTACTACAAGGACGGCATCGAGGTGTTCCGCGACATCGACTCCAATCACAACGCCAAGGTCGACCAGTCCCGGTGGCTCAATTCGGCCGGCAGCCGGTGGGGGGTGGATCAGGACGAGAACGGCGTCATCGACGCGTGGAAGGTGATTTCCGCCGAGGAGGTCTGCCGGGAGTTGGTGCATGCGGTCAAGTCGCGGGATGCGGCGGCTTTTCAGCGGCTGTTGCCCACGAAGGCCGACCTCGAGGCCGCCGGCTTCGAAGGGCGGATGCTGGCCGACCTGCTCGAGCGGGTGGCTGCGGCTCCTGCTGAATTTGTCCGGGTCGCCGCAGCCCAGAAGCAGTTGGGGCCCGAGGCTCAGTGGAGCACGATGATGACGCCCCAGCCGGCCGGCACGCTGCCGGCCGGAAGCGAAGGCGTCATCAAGGACGTGCTCGCCTACGACAACGTGATGGCGATCGTCGAGCAGGGCCAGCGGAATGGTCAGCTCATCGTCGGATCGATGGTGAAGTGCGGCGACGCGTGGCGGCCGGTGGCGGCGCCGCAGGTGGCGGGCGAGCAGGGCGACGCGACGGAAGCGGTCGGGTTTTTCACCCCGCGGGCCAACGTCTCCCAGCAGGCCGACGCAGGCTCCCAGTCGAGCGAGCGGGTCAGGCCGCTGCTGGCCAAGCTACGCGATCTGGAAACGAAGATGGCCGGGGTCGGGCCGGATGCTCGCGGCAAGCTGGCCGAAGAGCAGGCCGTCCTGCTCGGGCAGGTGGTCGAGGCCGCCGAGCCCGCCGAGCGGACCTTCTGGGTGAAGCAGTACGCCGAGACGCTGGCGGCCGGTGTGCAGGACGGGTCGCTCGCCGACGGGCTCGGCAAGCTCGAGCAGTTGGCGACGGCCGTCGCCGCCGACGAGTCGCTGTCCGGGTTTGCCGTCTTTCGGCTGGCGCAGGCCAGGTATGCCGCCGACATGCAGAAGCCGGGCGCGGATGTGGACAAGGTGCAGGCGGCCTGGCTCGAGGAGCTGCAGGCCTTCGTCGCCAAATACCCCGCGTCGCCCGACGCCGCCGAGGCGATGCTGCAGATGGGCATCGCCGACGAGTTCTCCGGCAGGGAGCGGGAGGCGCTCGAGCGGTATGCGGCCATCGTGAAAAACTTCCCGGAATCGGTCCCCGCCCGAAAGGCGCGGGGCGCTGCCCGTCGCCTGGAGAGCGTGGGCAAGCCGCTCTCGCTCTCGGGGGTCGCTCTCGACGGCAGGCCGGTGTCGCTCGAGTCGCTGCGGGGCACCCCGGTGCTCGTGCACTACTGGGCGACCTGGTGCGAGCCGTGCAAGGTCGACATGGCCCAGATCCGGGAGCTGGTGGCGAAGTACGGCCCGAGGAAGTTCGCCGTCGTGGGGATCGCGCTCGATTCCGAGAAGCAGCAGCTGGAGAAGTTTCTCAAGGCGAAGCCCATGGGATGGCCGCAGCTGCACGAGGCGGGCGGTCTCGATGGGCGGCTGGCCGAGGAACTCGGGGTGCTGACGCTGCCGACGATGATCCTGCTCGATGCCGAGGGGAAGGTCGTCGATCGCAACGTGGTGATCACCGAGCTCGAGAAGAAGGTCGATGCCCTGCTCGAAGGCAAGTGATGCCGCCGGCGGCGTGTGATCGGGATCGATCGTGTCGTTCAAGCTCCGTACGGTCCTGCCATGATGCTGTTTGCCGTTGGCGTCAATCCGTTGCTCTGTGCGCTCGGTCTCCTGCAGGTGCTGGGGATCGTGGCGGCGGCCGCCGCCCGACTCGCCGAGGGCACCAGGTATGAACGGCGGGGCCAATGGCTCTGCCTGCTGGCCCTCGTCGTCATGGGAGGCGTGTGCGGCTGGAGCCTCCAGTTGGGGCCGGGCGTCGGCGCGGCATGCGCCGTGACGCTCACGCTGATGACGCTCATCGCCATCATCGATTTCCAGTAGCGATCATCGACCGCGTGTCGATCGCCTCCACGCCTTGTTGCCCGGATTGCCGGCGCTTCCTGTCCTGTCCGGTTTTTTCGCTGCCGGCGGAAAAAAACTCCCCTTCGGCATGATCGGGCGCCGAAAAGACTCCGGAAGAAGGTCGGCATGCGTGCCGGCCGCTTCAGCCGAGGGCCTCCGGCAGTTTTGTGCCACGGGCCGCAGCCGAATCGATCCAAGGAGTCTTGCATGTCCATTCTGAGGTCCGCATTCGTGATGGCCGTGGTTGGCGCATCGTTCGTCCTGCCGGCGGCCCGGGCCGATGATCTGGCCGGGGCCGTGGCCGCGAAGCTCCGGGAATCGGGGGCTTTGGCCGGGTACCGGGTCAACGTGAAGGCGAAGTCGGGAACCGTCTGGCTCGAGGGTCGAGTCGCTGACCAGAAGCAACTCGCTGCCGCGGTGAGCCTGGCGGAGAACACGCCGGGGGTGGAACGCGTCGTCAATCGGCTCGCCATCGGCAAGCAGGCGGAGGCCGCCGGAGGCACCGCCGGGCTCGGCATGCCGGCGTCGGCCTGGAGCCTCGTGGGTGCGCCGAAGCCCGCGACGGCCGCGAAGGAATCCCCCGTTCAACTCACGCAGGCATTGACCCCTGCCGGGCAGGCCCAGGGCGGTGCGGTCGGCCGGCCGCCACAGAGTTTACCCCGTCCGTTGGCCATGTCGCCGGCACGGGCCATTCAGTCCGCCGGTCAGCAGCGGCAGCCCATGCAGGGGGGCGACCCGAGAATGGATCCCAGGGCTGCCATGCGGGGCCCCGTGCAGCGGACCGCCATGCGGAAGGGCATGAAGGGTGATCCGATGCACCTGCCCTCGCCGGGTGGATACGAAGGGCCGGTGGTCGATGGCCAGATGGTGCCCGGAACCATGCGGGTCGTCGAGGGCGGCCCGATCGAGTCTGCGGACGGTGGCTACGCCGCCGGTGGCCAGTCCGGCCCGGGCGGCTACGCCGGTGGCGGGCCCGGCTATGCCGGCGGGCCGATGCCGATGGGCGGTACGGGCGTGGGCATGCCGCCGATCCCCGGACGTGGTGACGGCCCGAACGTTCCCAACTACGCGTGGCCGAGCTACTCGTCATCCCCCAACATCGCCTCCGTCCAGTATCCCACCCAGTATTCGCCGACCGCCTGGCCTTACATCGGTCCGTTCTATCCCTACCCGCAGGTGCCGCTGGGATGGCGGCGGGTGTCGCTGGAATGGGATGACGGCTGGTGGTGGCTCGACTTCGACGAGCGGCACATCCACAGCCACCATCGCTAGGATCCCGTTCATCCGGCAACTCACCACACACACTCCCTCGCCTGGCGGGGGAGTGTTTTTTTGCGCGAGGCCTAGGCCGGGCGGGCGTCATTTCCTGCCCGACCCGGAAAATCCGCAAGTTGGGAGGCGGCACAGTCGATACATCCTGCAGGGTCGGGCTTGCCGACCACCGCCGGATCCCCGCAGGAGGTGTCGTCCATGAAGGCTCAAGCCCGGTTCGTCTCGCTGGCGTTGCTCATGGCGGTGATTTCGGCCACCCAGAGCGGCTGCTTCTGGATCGCCTCGAAGGGACCGAACCTCGGACCCCTGGCCTTCCCGATTCCCGTGCCCGTCTACGTGCAGAAGCAGAAGGAAGACCAGTTCTGGGATTACGAGCGCTATCAACGGGCTCCGGTGCTCGGCCCGATCCCGCCGGGAGGCCCCTGCGAAGCCATCGACGAGCCGAGCGACGACGAGGTGATGCGGGCCCTCGAGAAGGCCCGCCCCGTGCAGGGCAACTGGCCGTTTCTCTACGAGGTGCAGCGGAACCACGTGCGGATCTCGAAGTGCAAGCTCGGCGACTACATGGACCCGCCGCGTCACTATCCGCTGGTTGGCCCGGCGCAGCTGCACCACGCCCACTACAAGTGCACGATCTATTTCCAGGAAGTGAAGCGGATCGGGTGGCCCGTGCCGCATACGCTCGTGGACGAGGACTGCCAGGAAGTCGTCTACATCGACCACGACCACCTCCACATGGTGGGCGACGTGGATACCG
>JBJTSM010000598.1:0-2339 GCA_046076685.1 Planctomycetia bacterium
CTCGGGCAAGCCCTACCGGCAGGGCATGGTCTTCCGCTGCAAGCCCGACGGCAGCGACTTCGAGGTGCTCGGCCACAACTTCCGCAACAACTACGAGGTGGCCGTCGACTCCTTCGGCACGCTCTGGCAGAGCGACAACGACGACGACGGCAACAAGGGGGTGCGGATCAACTGGGTGATGGAGTACGGCAACTACGGCTACGTCGACGAGCTCACCGGCGCCGGCTGGCGGGCACCACGGACGAACCTCGAAGCCGAGGTGCCGCAGCAGCACTGGCACCTGAACGACCCGGGCGTGGTGCCGAACCTCCTCATGACGGGCGGCGGCTCGCCCTGCGGCATCTGCGTGTATGAAGGGGGGCTGCTGCCCGCGCGGTTTCGCGGGTCGCTCGTGCACTGCGACCCCGGGCCCAACGTGGTGCGGGCGTATCACGTGAAGCCGGCCGGCGCAGGCTACGCCGCGACGGCGGAGACGATCATCGACGGCTCGGCCGATCGCTGGTTCAGGCCGAGCGACGTGTGCGTGGCGCCCGACGGCTCGCTCATCGTCGCCGACTGGCACGATCCCGGCGTGGGCGGCCACGGCATGGGCGACACCGAGAAGGGGCGGCTCTACCGGATCGCCCCCAAGGGCTCCGCGTGGTCGGTGCCGACGGCCCGGTTCGGCACGGTGGCGGACTGCCTGGCGGCACTGGCCAGTCCGAACCTGTGCACCCGGGCGCTCGCGCTCGAGGGCCTCGCGAAGCAGCCGCAGGAGGCCGCCACCGCGCTGGCCGCGGCCTTCGCCTCGGCCAGCGACGCCGTGGTGAAGGCCCGGTTCGCCTGGGCGGCGGGCATGCTACCGGGGCAGGCGGAGGCCTGGATCGCGCGACTGGCCAGCGACGCCGATGAACGCTTCCGCATCATCGCCCTGCGGATGTGCCGGCTGACAAAGGGCGACGTGCTCGCGCTCGTCGAAAAACTGCTCGCCGATCCGGCCGCGGCGGTCCGCCGCGAGTGTGCGATCGCGCTGAAGGCAAAAGCCGGCGGGCGGGCCGATCGGGCCTGGGCGGAGCTGGCCGCGCAGCACAAGGCGGGTGATCGCTGGGAGCTCGAGGCTCTCGGCATCGGCGCCGATGGGCAGTGGGACGGCCGGCTCGAGGCGTGGCTTGCGAAGACATCGGGACCGAAGAACGTCGTCGACAGGGAGATCGTCTGGCGGAGCCGCGGCGCGAAATCATCGACGCTGATCGGCCTGCTCCTGGGATCCCCCGACGTCGGCACGTCGGAGTCGCTGGCGCTGCTTCGCTCGTTCGACTTCCAGGAACAGCGGCGGGTGAGCGAGGTCGTGCGCGACCTGCTGGCGGGCGGCCTTTCGGCCGTCGCCGACGAGAAGTTGCGGGTGATCCTGCCGGAGCTCGTGCTGCGGCTCGCGCCCGGCGACGCGGCCGACCCCGTGCTCGCCAAGCGGATCGACGAGGCCGCCGGCTACGTGGCCGGTACGCAGCGGTTCGTCGAACTCGTGCAGCGGTTCGGACTGAAGGACCGCTTCGGCGACCTCGTGACGTTGGCGACGGACCCGGGCACGGCCGAGCAGCTGGCCGCGGCCGCCGCCGGCGGGCTGATGGATGGCGGCGGCGAGGATCGGGTGAAGGCCGCGCTGGCCGGCGACCCGGCGGCGGCCGCCCGGCTGCTCGCCGCCCTGGGCATCCGCGGCAGTGGCAGTTCGATCACGCTGCTCAAGCGGGTGCTGGCCGACGCCGCCGCCGCACCGGAACTCAAGGCCGCGGCGGTCCGCGGACTGGGCCGGTCACAGCAGGGCGCGAAGGACCTCGTGGCGATGGCGAAGGCCGGGGAGCTGTCGGGCGTGTTGCCGCAGGTGGCGGCGGTGGCGATCGCGTCGTGCCCGTGGGGCGACATCCGCCAGGCCGCTGCCGATGTGCTGCCGATGCCGAAGGCGAAGGGGGGCGAGAAGCTGCCCCCGGTGTCGGAGCTCGTGAAGCGGAAGGGCGATCCCGCGGTCGGCAAGACGGTGTTCGCCGGCGCGGGCACCTGTGCCAAGTGCCACGTGGTCGACGGCGCGGGCAAGGCCGTCGGCCCCAATCTGTCGGGGGTCGGGGCGAAGCTGTCGCGGGAATCGCTCTACGAATCGGTGCTCGCGCCGTCGGCGGCGATCAGCCACAGCTACGAGACCTACACGGCGATTCTGGAAGACGGCAGGAGCGTGACCGGCCTGCTCGTGTCGCAGTCGCCGGACCAGGTGGTGATCCGCGGCGTCGACTCGATCGACGTGACGCTGCCGGCCGGGGAACTGGATGAGCTCGTGAAGCAGCCGGTGTCGCTGATGCCGGCCGACCTGG
>JBJTSM010000599.1:0-3957 GCA_046076685.1 Planctomycetia bacterium
AGAGGGCGACGTGGTAGCGGCCGTTGGAGAGCAGGTGCATCTCCGGCAGCAGACGGTCGAAATCGTTCACCACCCGGATCGCGCCGGCCTGCTCGGCGAGCATGTCGCGGGCAGGGGCGACCTCGGCCGCGTGCGGTGTCACCGTGACGGTGAGCCTGGGGATCCGCTCCTGGAGCAGGAGCGCCGCCGACCTGAGCGTGGGATCGGCCATGAACCGCCGCTGCATCGGCTGGCCGAGCAGCACCGATGCGAAGGCCAGCAGGGTCATGCCCTGGTGGTGGGCCATGAACTGCCACACCGGCACGCCGGTGGGGGCGCCGTCGGAGGCCGCACCGTCGAACTCGTCGTCGGCGGCCGACTCGCCGCGGCCGCCCGCGGCGGGCACGCGGCGGGAGGGGGTGTAGTCGATTGCCTCGATGAAGCCGCAGGCGGCCAGAGCCCCGTCGGCGGCGATCCGCCGCAGGTTCCTGCAGGCGGCGCGGGGCGCCACGAGCAGGGCCAGGGCGCTCGCATAGGGGGCGACGACGATGTCGTCGGCCAGCCCGCGCTTGAGCCCCAGGCCCGGCACGCCGAAGGCGCGATACTGATAGTTCATCTGCGCGTCGCGGGCGTTGTATCCCGATTCGGAGATGCCCCACGGCACGCCGCGGCGGCGGGCGTAGCCGATCTGCCGCTGCACCGCCGCGCGGCAGGAATGATCGAGCAGCGTGCCGCTCCAGGAGGGCATGACGAGCAGCGGCATCAGGTATTCGAACATCGAGCCGCTCCAGGAGAGCAGCGTGGGCGCGCCGTCCGCGGTGGTGAGGAGCCGCCCGAGCGCGAACCAGTGATCCTGGTCGAACTGGCGCCGGGCGACGAGCACGTAGCTGGCGAGCCGGGCCTCCGAGGCGAGGAGGTCGTAGTAGCCCGCATCGAGCCGGTGCTCGGTGGCGTTGAAGCCGATGGCAAACAGCCGTCGCGACGGGTCGTAGAGGAAGCGGAAGTCGACGTCGGCGAGCTGCCGGCTGGCGGCGGCGAGCCGGAGCAGGGTTTCGCGACGCGCGGCCGCATGCGCGGCGGCCGTTTCGACCGCGGCGCCCAGCTGGGCGAGCCAGCGCGAGCAGGCGGCCGCCTCGGCTGAGTGGTTCGTGCCGTTGGCCCGCCGCACCTCCTCCACCAGCGGCAGGATGGTTTCCTCGAGGGCCGCGATCTCTGGGAGGGTCGGGCTGCCGTCGAGGTGATCGAGCATCTGCCGCAGCCGGGCGGCGCGCGGGTTCGACTCGGTGTCGAACCGTTGCCAGAAATGCTCAGGTGCCGGCGGCAGTGTTGTCCAGGGGGCGAGGTGTGCGAGGTCGGCGAGCTGGTCGGTGGCCACGCGGACCACCGCCTCGGCCCACCAGCGGGTGTCGGCGTGTGCGTGGGCGGCCGCGGCGCGGGCCGTGCCGGCGGAGGCGAGCACGAGCGGCAGCACGGCCGCCGCCCGCGCGACGGTGACAGGCTCGTGGAGCACTCCGTCGGGCAGGCCCTCGGGTGGCGCGGCGGCATGCCCGGCGCCGTGATGGTTTCCGGCATCGCGAACCTCCGCGAACACCCGCAGCGTGTCGTCGAGCCCGGCGAAGAGCCGGGGCGGGAGCACCGGGGCGTCGGCCAGTTCCTCCAGGCCTCCTGCGAGCACGAGCAGGCTGCCGACGAGATTGCCACTGTCGACGGTGGAGACGTACCGCGGCACGAGCGGCTCGAGCGAGTGGATGTCGTACCAGTTGAGCAGGTGGCCATGATCCCGTTTGAGGCCGCCGAGCGTGTCGAACGTGCGGCCGATGCGGTCGGTGAGCCGTGCGACCGAGCACCAGCCGAAGTCGCAGGCGGCCAGGTCGGAGAGCAGCGCCATCGCGATGTTGGTGGGGCTCGTGCGCGGGGCGACGACCGGTTCGCCGTTCATCTGGACGTTGTCGGGCGGCAGCCAGTTGGTGCGGGCCGTGACATGCTCCTCGAAGTAGCGCCAGGTGCGGCGGCCCACGGCCGCGAGAAACCGCGCCTCGGCCGGGGCGAGCGCGACGGTGGGCGGCGGCGCCGGCTGGCTGAGCCACCAGGCTAGCAGCGGCGCCACGAACCAGGCCGCCAGCCACGGGGCCGCGGCCACGAGCATGGCGGGATGTCCGGTGACCACGAGCACGGCGGCCACGACGAGGGCAGCCAGCGGGCTGATGGCCATCGCGTTGACGAAGCCGGGAAGATCTCCGGCCGCGGTGCGATCGGTGTCGGCGGCGGTTTGCCATTCGAGCAGCTTGCGGCGGCTGACGAGCATGCGAAAGAGCGTGCGGACGATCGCATCGATCGCCAGCGCCGCCTCGTAGGGCAGCATCACGAGCAGCAGCAGCGACTGGCCGAGCGGTCGGGCGAGCGGCCGCGCCGCCTCGAGCAGGTGCGTGGACGCCGGCACGTCGTGGGGCTTGCGGAGAAAGTCGAGCAGGCCGGCCAGCAGGGGCGGGAGGAACGCGGCGGTGACGACGAGCCCGGCGGCGGCCATGGCCACGGGGAGCGAACCGGTCAGCCAGCCGCCGACGAGCAGGGCCGTCATGGCCGGAGGCACGAGGCTCCGCCGCAGGTTGTCGAAGATCTTCCAGAGCGAGACGGCGTTCACCGGGTTTGGAACCCAGGTGCGGCCGCGGGGACCGCCGTGGTTGGGCACCCGCGGCAGGAGCCACCAGAGGATCTGCCAGTCGCCGCGGATCCAGCGGTGTCGCCGCCGCGAGTCGGCGAGATAGCTCGAGGGATGCTCCTCGTGCAGCACCACGTCACTCTCGAGGCCCGCGCGGCAGTGACAGCCCTCGAGCAGGTCGTGGCTCAGGACCGTGTGCTCGGGAAAGACGCCGCAGCAGCGTTCGAAGGCCGCCACGTCGTAGATGCCCTTGCCGATGAAGGAGCCCTCGTCGAAGAGGTCTTGGTAGAGATTGGAGACGACCCGCGTGTAGGGATCGATGCCCGGGGTGCCCGAGCAGAGCCGGCTGAACCGCGACTTCTGCGCGCTCGGCAGGCTGACCGCCACCCGCGGCTGGAGAATGCCGTGGCCCGCCGCGACGCGGGGCAGCGTCGGGTGGAAGACGGGGCGGTTGAGCAGGTGGGCCATGGCACCCACCATCTCGCGGGCGGCGTCGCGGGGCAGGTCGGTGTCGGCATCGAGCACGATCACGAACCGCACCTGCGGCAGGAACGAGGCGTCACCGACCACCCTGGAAAACAGCCCGCCGGTCCCGGCGATGGCCGCGCCGCCGATGGCGGCGTTCAGGTCGGCGAGTTTGCCGCGCTTGCGTTCGCGGCCCATCCAGATCGAGTCGCGGATGTTCCACTCGCGGCGCCTGTGCAGCAGGAGAAACCGGTCGGAGCGGCCGGCCGCGTGGCGGCGGTTGAGCGAGTCGATGCCGGCGGCCGCCTGCTCGACGAGCGGCCCGTCGGTGGCCAGCGTTTCCGCCGCGGCATCGGGGAGGTCGGAAACGAGCGCGAAGTGCAGGTTGGGATCGCGGTTGGCGAGAAAGCGGATCTCGAGGGCGTCGAGCAGCCGTTCGACCGTGGCGGGGTCGGTGAGCAGCACGGGCACGGCGACGAGCGTGCGGTGTTCCGGCGGGATGCCGTCGCGAAAATCGAGCCGGGGCAGGGGCCGTGGCCGGATGAAGGCCGTGACCGCCCAGAAGACGAGCCCCACGGCGAGGTGCAGGGCGACGAGCACCGCTGGCCCGGCCACGAACCATGCCCGCCCCCCCGGTTCGGCCGCCTCGAGAAACGCCATCATGGCGGCGGCGGTGAGCATGATCGTCGAAGCCAGCAGGATGCCGAGGGTGGCCCGGCGCACGGCGGCGGCGGCCCACTGCCAGGGGGCGAGCCATCCGGCCACGCCCGCGAACCGATAGCCGAGCGCGTGCATGAGCCGGTTGCGGCCCGTATCGATCAGCCAGTAGCCGACGTGCGACTCGCGCCGCGGCC
>JBJTSM010000600.1:0-6971 GCA_046076685.1 Planctomycetia bacterium
GTCGTAAATCTCCCCCTGCAACAGGATGATCCTGTTTTCGAGCAGCAGGTCGCCCAGCGTCATCTGCCGCTGCCGCTGGTAATCGCGGGAGGCGCTGGAGGCGCTCGAAGCCCGCGGGCCTGGGAGCCGTGAAACGTCGGAACGATCGTGCATGTCAGGTCTCGGAGGGGCTGTGGAAACGGCGCTGGTTCGGTCGACCCGCCGTGGTGACGGGAGAGGCCACAGGGTCGTCGGGATGGACGGTCGTCGGGGCCACGGGCCCGCCGGTCATATTACGCCCGCCGCGGGCTGCCGGCCTCGGCGTGCGTGGCAGTCGGAATCTCCTCCTCGCCGACCACGACGCCACAGACCGCGTGATCGACGGCCTCGGCATCGCGCTTCTGGAACTCGAACGGGGTGTCCGTGAACTTCGCGTGCGACGTGATCAGGTCGATCGTCTTGCGTTCGATGATCTGATTGCGGAGCACGTCCATGAGGCCGCGCTTCTCGAGGTTGGCCCGCACCCGCCGCGGCGACTCGCCCGACTGCGCGGCGATGGCGCGGATCTCCTCGTCGTAGTCGGCCGCGGTGTCGGCGATCGACTGATCCTCCGCGATCCGCTCGAGGATGAAGTGCTCCTTGAGGGCGGCGGCCGTGCTGCCCATCACCGACTGCCGCAGCTCGTTGACGTGGCGGCGGATGGAGTCGTCGTCGAAGCCGCTCCGCCGCAATTCAAGGATCGCCCGCTCCAGCTCCCGCAGGCTCTGCCGGCGAAGCAGATCCGGGGGCAGGTCCCAGCTGGCGGAGGCCGTGAGCGCCTTCGACACCTGCTGCCGCACCTGCCGCCGGCGGTGCCACTCCAGCTGGTTTTCCAGCTGCGCCCGCACCGCGGCCCGCAGCGCGTCGGGCGATTCGAATCCGCCCAATTCCTCGAGCAGCTCGGCCGACAGCTCCGGCAGCTCCAGCTGCTTGACGTCGACGACCGTGAGTTCGACGGTCACATCCTTGCCCCGCAACGACTCGACGGCGGCCTCGTCCGACACCTTGAGCGTGGCGGTGACCGGGGTGCCGACGCGGGCCTTTGCCACCAGCTTGTCGAATCCCTGCAGCTCGGCGTCGGCGAACGAGAGGCGGGGCCGCACCACGAGTTCCAGATCGGCGGCCTCCGACAGCACCTTGTCGCCGTCGAGGAACCGCAGGTTGGCCACGATCAGGTCGCCCGCCTTGGGCTGGCCCTGGTGGGGCACGAACCGCGCCCGCTCGCGGAGCAGATTGGTGAGCGATTCCTCGACGTCTTCGTCGGAAATCTCGCGGGAGGGCCGCTTGATCGACAGCCCCTTCCATTCGGGCAGGTCGAATTCCGGCCGCACCTCGATCTTGAACTCGAACGTCATCGGACCGTCGGCGGGCACGAGGACGGCGCTCACGTCGAGCTCCGGCTCACTGATCGGCGAGAGCTTTTCCTGGTCGGACACCTGCGTCATCGCGTCGGCGAGCAGCTTGCTGCGGATCTGGTCGGAAAGTTCCGACTTGAAGCGGCTGCTCACGAGCCGTCGCGGGGCGCGGCCCGGACGGAAGCCGGGCAGCAGTGCGGCAGGCATCATTTCGCCGATCGCCTCGTCCCGGTAGCGGTCGATGTCTTCTCGCGGAATCGAGACCCGCACCCGTCGTTCACAGGCGGAGAGCTTGTCGACGGCGATGTCGAGCTTGAGCGGTTGGGACGCCGCGTCGTCGCCTGAAGCCGGGGATGCGAGGGCCGTTGCAGACTGATCAGAAGCAGACATGAATGGTTCCGACGGGACCGGGGAAGCTTGATCTCAAGACGATGCAAAAACGCCGCCGACAGGAGGTTCGAGAGCCCAATCGCTCGAACTCGAGAGCTCAAACGGGCGGCTCGAACCCGCTGCGTGAGCAGGGTCACGGCGGAAGCGACGAATCAGGAGCGGGTGATGGGATTCGAACCCACGACAACCACGTTGGCAACGTGGTGCTCTACCAACTGAGCTACACCCGCACGGCTGCCCCTCGACAGGAGTTCGCTGCCCGCACGCGTCGGGCCCGGCTGGACCTGCCAAGGAACCAGGAACCCGGGGATTATAAGGGGCCGAGAGGTGGCCGCAAGGTCAGCCCCTGGGGAAAATGGGTTTTCTGGGAGGGCTGGTGGGACAGGTTTGGAAACCGCCGCCGCGGGATTACGATGGAGCGGCCGATTCAGATCGATCGTGGTTGTTTGGACGCGCCTTTCAGGCACCACTTCTCCGACCGCTCGTGCCGCATATGGTCGTTCGCTTCCACGTCGTGTCGCCCGCCGCCAAGCAGCGGACTTTTACCGTCCGCCTGCCGATCCTGCTCGGCCGCGGCGAAGAGGCCAAGTTCCGGATCCAGCACGATCTGGTCAGCCGCAAGCACTGCGAGTTTTTCGAGCGACGCGGCCAGGTTTTTGTCCGCGACCTGGGGTCGACCAACGGCACGTTCTTAAACGACGAGCAGGTGCCCGTGAGCACCAAGACGGCCGTGCCGCCGGGAGCGACGATGCGGGTGGGCGGACTGTCTTTCAGGGTCGAGTACGAAGCCCCGGCGGGGAGTGATTCGACCGCCACGGTCGAGGGGCAGGTGCGGGTGGACCACGTCGCTGCCGGTGAGAGCCGCGTGGAGACGGGTGAGCGCCCGCTCGACGACCTCGAAGAAGGTCCCGACTTCAAGATCGAGCATGCCGAGCAGGGTGACGAGGCTGCCGCGGGCAGCGTCGTGGCTGCGGATGCTGCGGCTCCCGCCGGAGAGACAGTGCCCGTGGCAGCGTCTTCGTCGGTTGCAGCAGAGCCCGTTTCGGAAGCGGTCGTGCCGGAAGCGAACGAACTGCCGTCCGCTTCGGTGGAACCAGCGACGGGATTTGCGTTTCTTGCCGGCGCTGACTCGGCCGCCACGCCCGAGCAGGCGGCCGACTGGCCGACCGGGGACGCCGCCACCGCCGCCGACGCCCCCGATGACGATCAGCTCAACGCCTTCTTCAAGGGCCTCAAGTGATCCGGTGCGGGACAGGCCCGGCTGTTCGTCGCCCTGTCTGCCCCGCCGTGAGTGCCTGAAACGACATGCCCGAACCCGCCCGCCGCGTGACCGTTCTCGATCTGGCGGCCGCCAAACGCGACCGTCGTCCCCTCACGATGGTCACGGCCTACGACTGGCCGACCGGGCAGCTGGCGGATGCTTCGGGCGTGGACTGCGTGCTTGTGGGGGACAGCGTGGCGATGGTCGTGGCCGGCCGCTCCTCCACGATTCCCGCCACGCTCGAGCAGATGATCTACCACGGCGAGATCGTGTCCCGGGCCGTGTCGCGGGCGCTGGTCGTCGTCGACCTGCCGTTTCCCTTCCAGCACCTCGGCGTTCTCAAGGCCGTCGAAGCGTGCGCCCGGATTCTCAAGGAGACCGGCTGCCAGGCGGTGAAGCTCGAAGGCACCGCCGGCCAGGCCGACGTGATCGCGGCCATCGCCGCCGCCGGCATCCCCGTGATGGGACACGTGGGCCTGCGGCCGCAGGCCGTCCATCAGCTTGGTGGCTACCGCATGCAGCGGGACATCGACCGGCTCAGGGCCGATGCGGAGGCTGCGGCGGATGCCGGCGCGTTCGCCGTCGTCCTCGAATGCGTGCCGCAGGAGGTGGCCGAGACGATCACGCAATCACTCGCGGTGCCCACCATCGGCATCGGAGCCGGGCCGCACTGCGACGGCCAGGTGCTCGTGATGCACGATCTCGTCGGCCTGTCCGCCGGCCGCGTGCCCCGGTTCGTGAGGGCCTACGCCGACACGAAGTCGGTCATCGGCGACGCGGTTTCGCGGTGGCGGCACGACGTCGTCAACCGGGCGTTTCCGGGGCCGAAAGAGACGCTCGGCTGACTTTTGCCAGCGGCTACGGCAGCACGACTTCGTCGGAGATGACCACCGGACGGCTGCTCGTCACGGCCGTGGGAGTGGAAATTCCCGCGCTCGGTCCGGGTGAACCTCCCGGGCCCATCGGTAACGCTCCGGCGCCCGCGGGGACGCCCGGCGACACGATGGCGCCCGGCGGCAGGCCCCCGTCCGCGATGCTGCCCTGGCACTGATCGCAGTTGCCGGCGGCCATCGGGGCGCCCGGTCCGCACGGGGCCGGTGGGCACGCGGCTGGCTGCCCGCAGGGCCGGGCGGCGGCGGGCGGCGGCATGGCGCCCGGCGGCACGAACCCGGGGGGCAGGTGGCCGAAGAGTTTTTCGTACTTCCAGACTTCCAGCGCGATGTATTTCTCGGTCAGCGACTTGCAGCCGGAGAGTCCGGCCGCCGCGACCATCACGGCCACTGGCAGGCATCGCGGCAGGCTGCCGCGCCAAAACATCGCACGCATCGGATGGGTCTCCTTCCCGGGGGCATCGCTCCGCGGCGGGTCTGCGCCACGAAGCCAAGCAACCCTACCCCATGCAGGAGGCGCGGCAAGGAAAACCGAGACGAGTCAAAGAGCACCACGTGCCCAGGACGTGAAGCTGTGCGGGTCGTGCCATTGGGCCGGTGGCAAACGCGGCCGGCCCTTGGCATGGACCGCCGGGAGGAGCACCGGCAGCCCCGACCAGCGAAGGGCGTGAGGTTCACGTGCGGGCGTGTCAGCCCTTGCGATGGCGGATGCGGGCCCGCATCCGACGCTTCTTTTGTCCCAGTTTGCGACGGCCCTTGCCGGTTTTCTTGACGCCCATGCTTTTCTCCAGGTCGTGACCAGTCCAGAATGTCGGGCACGGTTGTAAGATGGGGCTCGTCGTGATTGCAAGCACCAACCCGCATTTCGCGGGGCAGCGGCCCGGCTTCTCGGTGGGCCCGCCGGTCTGCCCGGCGCCGCAGCCGTCCGCCCTCGGTCCGGCCTCATGATCGTTTTTTTTCCCACCTATGCGCGGCGTCTCCCCGGCGAACGGCGGTGGCGGGCCACGGTTGCCGGCATGATTTCCCGGCCGTTGCCGCCGAAAAGCCATCGTCGAACCCTGGCCGTCGGGGTCATCAAGCGGCTCCTCGAACTCAACGACTCCCAGCTGCAGTCGGAGGTGTTTCAGCGTCGTGCCGACGCCTTCCTGTTTCAGCGGGTGGCGGGTGAACGGGTGACGATCCTCCTCGGCGATCGCCGGATCGATGCGGGGCAGTCCGACAAGGTCGGCCATTTTCACCAGTCGATCGACCTCGACGACGACGCTGCCGAGGCTCTCGCCGGCGGCTGCCGCTGGCTCTCTTACGAGGCGGCCCGCGTGGGAGACGAGGAGCATTACGAGCCGGTGGCGGGCGGCCGGATCCAGCTGGTGGACGACGAAGGTCTCTCGGTGATCTCCGACATCGACGACACCGTAAAAGTGACCAACGTGGGCAACCGCCGCGAACTCCTGGCCAACACGCTGTTGCGTGAGTTCTACGCCGTGCCGGGCATGGCCGAGATCTACCGCCGCTGGCAGGAGGCGGGCACGGCCTTTCACTATGTCTCGGCCAGCCCGTGGCAGCTGGCCAACTGCTTGAACGGGTTTCTGCGCGACACGGGCCTGCCTGCCGGCTCGATGCACCTGAAGCTCTTCCGCCTGAAGGATTCGACGCCGCTGGGCCGTCTGCCGTCCCGCAAGCGGTCGAAGCGGCGGACCATCGAGCAGATCCTCGCCGACTTTCCGCGGCGGAAATTCCTGCTCGTGGGGGATTCCGGCGAGCGTGATCCCGAGGTCTACGCGGAGGTGGCCCGGCGGCATCCGGACCGCGTGGCCGGCGTGGCGATCCGGCTGGTCGAGGGCCGGCGGTCTGGCGACAAGCTGCGGGCGCGGCTCGATCGGTTGGGTCGGAGGCTGCCCGACGGCCGTTGGCACGTATTCACCGAGCCCGCGGAACTGGCGGCCTGGGGCGGTTAGCGGCCGATCGAAAACCCTGGGAAAACGGCCGCGGTTCAGCCTTGGTGGGGGGTGGGGCTTCTGCTACCGTTCCCCGCCCCGCCTGCCGCGATGGCGGCCGGGATCCAGAGGGATTCGTTGTCGATGCACAGCCTCGCCGCACGAGCCGCGTTCCTCCTGCCTGCCGTGATGCTCGCGGTCGCCTGCGGTCACGCCGAAGTGTGTGCCGCCGGCGACGAGGGCTTTCGGGTGGAGAGCGAGGTGTTCGCCAACGGCTCGGAGGAGCCGGTCGCGCGGAGCCTGACCTTGTTTCGCGGCGGCGTCGCCTGGGATTTTCTCGAGCCGTCGGCGGCTACCGACGGGAAGCGGGGAGATTTCCCGGCGGGCGAGATCGTGCTCCACGACCCGGCCCGCGAACGGGTCGTCGTTGTCGATCCGGCCCGCAACCTCAAGACGCAGATCGATGCGATCAGGCTCGAGCGGCTGAGCGTGTCGCTGGCGTCCTGGGCGCGAAAATCGGACGACAAGCTGGTCCGCTGGGCCGGCGGCCCCGACTTCGGCGAGGGCATGACGGAGTCGGATGGACAGATCGAACTGGTGGGTCCGCGGGTGCGGTATGCGATCGAATTCGCCGAGCCACCGTCGCCGGAGGCGGCCGGCAGCTACCGGCGGTTCGCCGACACGGCGATCCTCCTGAAGGCGCTCCTGCATCCCGGCGGCCTGCCGCCGTTTCCGCGGCTGGCCATCAACCGGCGCGTGGCGGCGGCGGGTGGCATCCCCACGGCGGTGTCGCTCGAAATCGACTCCAAGACGCGGATGGTCACCGGTCGCGCCGAAAACCTGCGGTGCGTCCACAAGTTTCATCCGCGGCTGCTCGCGGGCGATCTGGATCGCATCGACGATGCGGCGAGCCGGGTCGCGGTGGCGGGCCAGGTGCCGCTCGCCGAGTTCGTGGCCACGCCGCCGTCGCCGGCGGGCGAATGAGCCGCGCGGAATGGCGGGCGGGGCGAAACGCCATCCCGTCGCTCGCGCTCGGGGCTTGTATGAACGCCCATCCCATAAAAGCCCCGGGCGCAAGCCCGGGGATATGGCGATCGGCTGCTTGACGGCGGGCATTGCACGG
>JBJTSM010000601.1:0-6724 GCA_046076685.1 Planctomycetia bacterium
TACCCCATGCGCGGGCCGCCGTCAGGCCCCTTGCCGGAGGCGGATCGTCGCCCGGGGGACGCCGTCGATCGCCGCGGCGAGGCTGGCGAGCGTTTCCGACTCGATCTGCCGCACCCGCTCGCGGGTCAGGCCGAGCACCGCACCGATCTCCTTGAGCGTCATCGGCTCGACGCCGTCGAGACCGAACCGCAGCCGGATGATCTTGGCGGCCCGGTCGTCGAGCTGGTCGATCCGGGCGAGCACGTGTCGCAGCGTGTCGTGGTCGAGCAGCACCTCCGCGGGACACCGCGCGTTTTCATCCCGCACCAGTTCCCCGAGCGACCAGCCCCCCTCGTTCTGTTCCGTCTGCGGGGCATTCTGGTGGACGTGGATCGCCTTCTTGATGATCGGCAGCTTCTTGCGGGCCAGCCCCAGCATGCGGGCCACCTCCTCGGGGGTGGGCGTGCGGCCCAGGCTGTCGAGCAGCCGCGCCGTCGCCCGCCGCCACTTGGAGAGCAGTTCCACCATGTAGGCCGGGATGCGGATCGTCTTGCCCGAGTTGATGAGCGCCCGTTTGATCGACTGCTTGATCCAGTAACTGGCGTAGGTGCTGAACCGGGTGCCCATGGTCGGGTCGAATCCCTCGACGGCCCGCAGCAGGCCGAGGTTGCCCTCCTCGATGAGGTCGGGCAAGGGCAGGCCACGGTTGCCGTAGCCCCGGGCGATGTTGACCACCAGCCTCAGGTTGGCGCGGATCATGTGGTCGCGGGCCTGGGCGTCGCCCCGGCCGATGGCCGTCGCCAGCTGCCGCTCCTGCTCGGCGGTGAGCAGCGAGGTGGCGTTGATGTCGCGGAGGTAGGTCTCGAGGGGATTCTGGACGGCGGAGGTGGACGGCTTGGTGCGACGGGCGGGCGATGGCATGGGCGGTGACGGCCTTCCCCGGGCGTGGGGATCTCGAAGGAAACAGGATGGGCGGCCGAGTCCGTTCGCGGGCGAGGGCACGCGTACAGGCCGGATCGACAGCGCCGCAGAGAAGCTATCGACGCCCGCGGCCGGCCTCTGCATAAGGAGGGAAGGAAGGGCGACGCGGAGCGGTCGCAGCGGTGTCGCCGGTCGTGTCGATCATGCGACCGACGGCTCGCCCAACAGCCAGTCGATCCGCACGAGTTCGGGACTCGCGCCGATGCGGACCGGGAGCAGGGAGGTGCCGATGCCGCGGGAGACGTAGAGCGGCGGCCCGCCGTCGCGATACCAGCCGGCTACGTACCGGCCGCAGCCGGGTGGCAGGATCGTGGCGATGCCACAGGGGGCGACCTGGCCGCCATGCGTGTGGCCGGAGAGCACGAGCGACGCGGCGTGTGCGGCCGGCAGGCCGAGGTCGTCCCGCGTGATCGGACAATGGGCCAGCACGAGATGATGGTCGAGCGGCCGTGAGTCGGCGAGCGCCGCCGCGGCGTCGGGCCGGCCTTCGCGGATATCGTCGAGCCCCGTGATGCGGATCGTCCGTCCCCGGTGCGCGAGGGTGACGGAGCGGTTCACGAGCAGTTCGACGCCGTGCCGCGCGTAGATCTTTTCCAACGCGTCGAGATCGACCCGGCAGCGGTATTCCCAGTTGCCGAGGATGGCGAGCAGCCGCGGCGCGGTGGGAAACTCGGCCAGGAGCGCGTCGAGCGGGGGCAGCGCGCGATCGTGGTCGATCGAGTCGCCGGTGATCACGATCAGGTCGGCGTGGGAGTCGTGCAGCTGCTCGAGCAGCTGCCGCTCGAGCGTGCCGATCCGCCGCACGTGCAGGTCGCTGACCTGCAGCACCCGCAGCCGCGTCGCCGGATCGCCGCCTCCGAACGCATGGTCGCTCGTCACGAGCCGACGGGGCGTGACGAGCACGCCGTCGATCGCGGCGGCCCCGACGGGCAGCAGACCCGCAAGCAGGCCTGCCCGCTTGAGCAGCCTGCGGCGGCTGAGTTCGCGTGGTGGCTGTGGCTCACCGGCGGCAGGCTTCATGGCCGCGGGGCGTGCTCGGTGCGAACGCCCGCCCCCAGCACGCGGTCGAGGAAGGCGATCAGGGCCAAGCCGCCGGGCGTGCCCGGATCGAGCCCGAGGCCATGGCCGCTGCCGGCGAGAATCACCAGCGTGCTGTCGACGCCGGCGGCCCTGAGGGCTGCATCGAACTCGATCGACTGCTTGACCGGCACCGTGCCGTCGGCGGCGCCGTGCACGAGCAGGATGGGCGGATCATCGGCCGAGACGTGCGTGATCGGGCTGGCCCGCTGCGCCGCCTTGCGAAACTCGGGCAGCGGCCCGCCCACCAGCCGGCTGGCCGGCGAACCGGCGCGGTCCTGAGCCGGCCCGAGGGTCGTGAGGCTTGACGGGGCCGCCACCGCGCAGACCGCGGCGATCCGCGGCAGGGCGTCACCGTTGTCGGGATCGGCGGCGGCCGCCGCCGCCGGGCTGGCCAATCCGACGAGGGCCGCCAGGTGGCCGCCGCCGCCGCTGCCGACCACCGCCACGCGACTGCGGTCGATCCCCCAGATCTCGGCGTTGCGTTCGATCTCCGCCACGGCCTCACGGCAGTCTTCCAGCTGCGCCGGGAAGACCGCGGTGTCGCTGAGCCGGTAGCCGATGCTGGCCACGGCATAGCCTTGATTCGCCAGCCAGACGATGGGGCAGTCGGCCTTCGAGCCGTCCCGCCAGCTGTCGCCATGGATCCAGACCACCAGCGGCATGCCGCCGCCATTGCAGCCCGCCGGCAGGTGCAGGTCGAACCGCTGGCGACCATGCCGGCCGCGGTCGTCCGCAGCCTCTCCATACGGCTGATCCCGGTGCGTGGTGACGCCCGCGGCCTGGGCATCGGCTGATTGAAACGGCGCTGAGAGCGTCGTATCGGTCGGGATCGGTGGGGCGCTCGTCGAGACGGCCGCCGGCACCGGGCAGCTGTCCCCATCACGAGCGAACGACGGCGGCTTCGTGGTCTCCGGCAGCGCGTCGAAGTCCTCGACGCGCAGTGGATCCCGGGCCGTTCGACCGGTCGGTGCCACCTCGATCGGCAGTTCGTCGAGCGGCTGGCGACGGCGGGAACCGCGCCGCTGGGACCGGCGGGAACCGCGACGGCCCTGAGCCGACTGCGGATCGATTGGACGCTCGACGCCCGCGGGCGTGTCGGCGGCCGGTCGGGGGTCTTCCCGCCAGGCCTGGACCGGTGCGGGAGACGCACAGAAGAGCACGCAGACCACCGCCGCGAGCCGGTGCCGAAGTCCCGTCCGGCGTTGCATCCGCTCGAGGCCGATCGGACGGAAGTGGGCTGGGGCGGGGCTCTCCATGAAACAAGTATACCTGCCGCCACGCCGCGGGCCCGCCGCGGCTGGTGCGCGGCGGGCCCGGGCGGGCACGTTCAACGTCCTCGCATGGGGGCGACGTCTACCGGCGGGCCTGCATCTGGCCGGTCGGCGTCAGCTCGTCGATGATCTTCGGGATGTAGCGGCTGAGCACCTCGGCGAGCTGGTCGCGGTCGATGCCCTTGTTGCGGGCGAGGCTGTCGAGCTCCCGCTGGCCGAAGACGTCCTCGATCTGCCGTCGGTCCACCGGCTTGTTGGGGCCGGTGCGGACCCAGGAATCGACCTGCTCCCGCAGGCCCTTCTCCTCGAACTGCTTGATGACGTCGGGCAGCTTCTGCGCCTGGCCGCCACCGAAGATCTGCGTGAAGATTTCCTGCAGATCGTTGACGTTGGGCATGCCCTGCGGTCCACCCTGACCTCCACCTTGGGGCTGCGGAGCCCGCTGCTGCGGCTGGGGGGCGCGTTGCTGCGGGGCCTGCTGCTGTGCGGCGCCCTCGAGAACCTGCTTGAGAATCTCACCGAGAATATCCATCGACATGCCTCCAGAAGAAGAAAAGTCACGAGACCGATATTCGGCCTTCACCATAGCGGAAAAGATGGGCCGGGGCGAATGCAAGGCTGCTGCGAGCCTGCCCCCGTCACGGCAGGGCCGAAAGCTCGCCGCCGCACCGCTGTGTCCGCCATCACGACATGGGCTCCGCCGTGCTGCCCGGGAAACGATTCACCGCGCGAGCTTGGTGCGGAGCGTGGCCCGGTCGAGGCCGAGCAGCTTCGCGGCGGCGGTGCGGTTACCGCCGGCGGCGTCGACGACCTTCTGAATGAGCGTTGTTTCGACCAGATCCATCAGCGGTGCGTGGAGCGGGCCGCCGGCCGAGCCGGCTCGGGACAGGGCCGCTTCGACCCAGGCCTCGACGGCGGCGGCCACCCGCGCATCGGCCGTCGCGTCGCCGAGCGGACGGCTCGGGGCGGCGGTCGTCTGGGGCGGCAGGTGTTCCGGCCGCAGCGTGCCGCCGCGGGCGACGACGGCGGCATATTCGACCGCGTGCTTGAGCTCGCGGACGTTGCCGGACCAGGGGCGTGCGCGGATGGCATCCAGAAACGCGGCCGACACGGCCGGCAGCGGCCGACCGGCCGCATGGCGGGCGAGCAGATGCGCCGTCAGCGCTTTCATGTCGTCGCCGCGGGCCGCCAGGGGCGGCATGTGGATCGGGAAGACGTGGAGCCGATGGTAGAGGTCTTCGCGGAACGTGCCCGCGCCGATCGCCGCGACGAGGTCGCGGTTGGTGGCCGCGATCACGCGGACGTCGACCGGCCGCGGGGTCGCCGCGCCCACGGGAGTGACCGTGCGATTCTCGAGCGCCCGCAACAGTTTCACCTGCAGGTCGAGCGGGGCTTCGCCGATCTCGTCGAGGAAGAGCGTGCCGCCAGCCGCGAGGGCAAAGAGCCCCGTGCGATCGGCGGTGGCGCCCGTGAAGGCGCCGCGGACGTGGCCGAAGAGCTCGCTTTCGATCACGCTGGAGGCCAGGGCACCGAGGCTCGTGGCCACGAACGGCCCGTCGCGTCTGGAGCCGTGCGCGTGGATGGCGCGGGCCGCGAGGTCCTTGCCCGTGCCGGTCTCGCCGCTGATGAGCACCGGCAGGTCGGTAGGGGCGACGAGGGAGATCTGCTTGAAGACTTCCTGCATCGGCGGCGACGAGCCCACGAGCAGCGCGTCGTCCACAGTCGACGCCGGGAGCGGGCTTTCCGCCGTCGATGCCCGTTCGGCCAGCGCGTGCGACACGGTCTGCGACACGCGTTCCAGATCGAAAGGCTTCACGAGATAGTCGAAGGCGCCGGCGTTCACGGCGCGGACGGCGGTGTCGAGATCACCGAACGCGGTCATCACGACGATCGGCGCCTCGGGCACGAGGCTGCGGAGTTCCGGGAGCGCGGAGAGACCGTCCCGCCCCGGCAGGCGGACATCGAGCAGCATCGCGTCGGGCGCGAAGCGGCCGCAGGCCTCGAGGCCCGCCTCCACGCTCCCCGCCAACTCCACGGAGTGCCCCTCGTCGGCGAGCATTTCACGCAGGCTCCAGCCGATGGCGGGCTCGTCGTCGATGATGAGGATGCGACTCATGGGCTGCCTTCCAGTGTCTCCGCCGGCAGCGAAATCGCAAATCGCGTGCGATCGTCGGACCGCTCCCACACGAGCGTGCCGCCATGCTCCTCGGCCACGGCCCGGGCGATGGCAAGGCCCAGGCCGATTCCCTCTGGCTTCGACGTGACGAACGGCTCCTGCATCGTGTCGCGGATGGCCGCCGGGGGGCCCGCGCCCGAATCCTCGACGGCCAGGATGATGCTCGGCCCGGCCGCGGCCGCCGAGAGCCGCACGCTGCCGCCGCGGCCGGCGGCATCGATGCCGTTGAGCACGAGATTCACAAGCGCCGCCCGGACCGCATCGTGGCGGCCGCACACCGACAGGCCGACGGGCAGGTCGCACGTCATCCGCACGCCGGCATGGTCGCACCGCGGCGCCGTGAGGTTGCGGACCTCGGCCAGAAGCCGGTCGAGCCGGATGGGCTCGGCCGGCTGCTTCGGCTCGGCCGGCGGCTTCGCCAGCGCGAGCAGGCCACGGACCTCCTCCTCGAGGATGTCGAGCTGGCGGCCGGCGACGGCAAGACTGTCGTCGGCAGGCGCGCCCGCCGGTGCTGCGGGGCAGCGGCGGCGGTGCAGGTCGATCGCGAGGCGGGCGCCGGTGACGGCGTTGCGCAGCTCGTGGGCGAATCCCGCCGCCAACTGGCCGAGCAGCCGCTGCCGTTCGCCGGCGACGAGTGAACCGCGGAGCTGGTCGAGCTGGATGCTCATGTGGTTCACGCCGTCCACGAGCCGGTCGATCTCGTCGCCGGCGGCCGGGGCGGCACGGTCGGCCGCGAGCGTCTGGCCGAATTCCCCCTCGGCGATCCGCGCCACGTGCCGTTCGACGGCGGTGACCCGCGCCGCGAGCCGACGCGTCGTCTTGAGCCCGAGGGGCACGAGCACCGCGAGCGTGCCGGCCGCCACCGCCAGCACCGGCCAGACGGCCTCGAGCGTCTGCGCCATGATCGACCGCTCGGGCGTGAGGATGAGCACCGTCTCCGGCCGCACGCCCTGGCTCTTGACCGTGCCCACGCGGTAGGGCGACCCACCGAACAGCCCGCGGCCCGTGCGGATGGCGGCGGCCACGCCGTCGCCCTGAAGGGCCGCGACCGCGGCCGGCGGCAGCGTGGAGAGACCGAGGGTCTGCTTCGATTCCTCCCAGACGAGAAAGTGGCTGCCCGTCAGGCGGTGCAGGGCGTCGAGCACGCTGGGCGAGAGCGACACCCGCGTCGCCCCGAGGGCATCGGCCACCTGCCGCTGGGCGGCCTGTGTCGCCTCGGCCGAACGCCGCGCGGCCA
>JBJTSM010000602.1:0-5360 GCA_046076685.1 Planctomycetia bacterium
GGTGTCCATGTCGGTTCACTGCGCCGCGGTGCGCAGTCCCTCCTCGCCTTCGAGCTTCAGCCGCCTGTCGGCATGCCGCAGGATGAAGTCCGCCTTTTCGTCGAAGGCGGCATCGGGCCGGGAGAAGGGCCCCCACCGCGACGTGCCGCGGACCCACGAGAGCCACTTGCGGTCGGGCGCCAGGCCCAAAAACATCCGCGCCTCGGGGGTCGGCTGCACGAAGTCGCGGGGCACGGGGGCCGTGTGCAGCGTCGCCGCCGTGAAGGCCATCATGATCCAGCCCGTCAGGAACGCCGGAAGCCCCACGCCGATCCGCTCCACGAGCTTGGGAAACTCGATCTTCGTGGGGGCGAGCCGATCGGTGGCCTCGCGAAGAATCGCGAGTGAGGCGCAGAAGATCCCCCAGATCGAGAGGAAGTCGAGCAGGTAGGTGTAGCTCGGAAGCTGGCCCTCGAGCCAGCCGGCCAGCGGCGCATGCCAGGCCGTGGCCACTGTCGCCGCCACGAGCACGTTGAAAAACATCAGGAGCGCCCGCCACAGCCCCTCGCGCACGAGCATGCCGGTGACGGCGGCGAGAATCGCCAGGAGGACGAGGGTGATGATCATTTCTTCGGTCCGGCGACGCCGGCCTCCTTCTTCGCGGGCTTCGCCGCGAAGATCCGCTGCATCTCGTCGAGGGACGAGACGCCGGCCGCCACGGCCGCGAGCCCCTCCTCGGGAAGCGACCGCATGCCGTCCTTCACGGCCGCCTGACGCAGCACCTTGGCGTCGACTCCCTTCGCGATGGCCTGCCTGACGGTGGGACCGGCGGCGAGTTCGAAGATGGCGGTGCGGCCGACGAACTGCCGGCCCGCACAGGCCGGGCAGCCGCCGTGCGGCGAGGCGCGCTTGATCTGGGGCAGCTCCTCGGCGGTCCGCCCGAGCCGTTGCAGCAGTTCCGGGGACGCGGGAATCGGATCGCCGCACTTCGGGCACAGCTTGCGGATGAGCCGCTGCGAGAGCGAACCGATCAGGCACCGCGCCAGTTGCTCCCGATCGATGCCCAGCGCAAGCAGCCTCTGGATGGCGTCGAGGGCGTCGGCCGCCCGCATGCTCACGAGGACGATCTGCTGGTCGTCAGCCAGTTCCATCAGCTTGCCGGCCAGTTCGCCATCCGTCAGGTCGCGGGTCACGACCGCCCGGGGATAATCGAGCATGGCGGTCTTGAGCGCCTGCACCGGCTTCTCGCCGGCCGCGGCGGCATACCGGACCGGCTTGACGTTCTGCACTTCCTTGGCCGGGCTGCCGCTGTCCTCGATCGACACGAAGTCGCGGACGAGCCGGTCGGTCGACAGCAGCACCATGTCGAAGGTCGTGGTGCAGCCCGACGCCGGCGGCGACGACACCACGAAGAGTCCCTTCTCGAGCGCGACAAGTTCGCGCACCCTGTTGGCCACCGCCCCAGACATGCCGAGATCCTCGAGCTTCTTCGGCGCAAACGGCGGCACCTCGAGCGTGATCACGAGCTGCTTGCCTGTCTTCGTCGCCCGCTCCGCCAACCGGCAGGCCCGCTTCTTGCCATCCACCTCGATCGTGAAGCCCGCGTCGCGCTCGCCGCCGAGCGTGGCGGCGGCCGTGCCGGCGATGATCTTGAGCGCCTCCACGGCCGCGGCCCCCGTCTTCGCGTCGAGCGGCGGCGCCTCCCCCCATTTCTCGGGCTGCCTGGCCTTTCCGGCACCCTTCGCCCCGGCCGTCACGCCGCGGGCAGGCCCGGGAATGCCGTCCACCTCGTGCCCCACCCGGAAGCCATCGGCCGCCATCTCCACCACCATCGTCGTCGCCCGCGCGGCGACCGCAAACTGAAGGAGCTTCGTCGCCTGCTCGAACCCCGGCATGGCCGCGGCCTCCGCCTGCCACTTCTGGTTTTCTTCAGGACTCTGCGCCGACGAGGCCAGGAGCTTGACCCACGGCAGCCCGTTGTCGACCACCTCCTCGGCCTTGAGCTTCACGCCCAGCCGGCCGAGGATCGCCCGGGTCGCGCGGCGCAGGTGCACCCGGGTGAAAATGCTCTCCGCCTGCGGGGCGTTGGGGTTCCGCTCACGGCCGTAGAGATGGAGCGGCAGAATCCAGGCCAGCGCCATCAGGATCTGGCCGACGGCCGACCATGGAATCCACCAGGCCAGCAGGGCGGCCGCCGCGAAGGGGAAGATGGCCAGCGCCGTCCAGAATTCGGGCCGCACCTTGAAGCGGTTGGCATCGCGGAACACCCAGTCGCTCGTGGTGGCCCAGGCGGCGACCAACAGCCACCAACACACGAGCGGCAGGAGTGCCACGCCCCCGCCCGCGTCGCGGGAGAGCCACTCCGGGCTCGCAGACGGCCAGGCGTCGTCGGCCTGCGCGGCGACCGCCCAGCATGCACACACGGTGACGGCGAGCCCCCTCGCGCAAGCCCGCATCACATGATCCCCTTCAGGGCCATCATCAGCGCCTCGCGATTGGGGGCGATCTCGAGCGCATCGTGACGGTCGATGAGCCCCTGGTCGATGAGGCTCTTGAGGCTCTGCGTAAAGTCCTGCATGCCGTCTTTGACCGATTTCTTGATGTGGTCCGCGATCAGGTGGTCCTGCTCCTCGAGAACGTACTTCCGGATGAGCACGTCGAGGAACATGATCTCCACGACCGGCACGCGGCTCACGCCCGGCTTGATCGACTTGAGCAGCTTCTGGGCCACGATCCCCTTCATGTTGAAGGCGATGGCACTGCGGATGGAGGGATGCTCCTCCTGCGGAAACAGGTCGAGGATGCGGCCGATGCAGCTCGACGCGCTGGCGGCGTGGATCGTGCCGAACACGAGATGCCCGGTCTCGGCGGCATGGATCGCGGTCTTGAACGTTTCCACGTCGCGAAGCTCGCCCACGAGGATGATGTCGGGATCCTCGCGGACGGCGTGCTTCATGCCGATCTCGAAGTTCCGCACGTCGTTGCCGATCTCCCGCTGGTTGATCAGGCACTTATCCTCGGTAAAGACGAATTCGATCGGATCCTCGAGCGTGAGGATGTGCTTGCGGTAGTTGCGGTTGATGTAATTCAACATCGAGCCGATCGTCGTGCTCTTGCCGGAGCCCGTCACGCCCGCGAGCAGCACCATGCCCTGGTCGAGCTTGCAGAGGTTCTCGATCGACGGGGGAAGGAAGAGCTTTTCGAAATCGGGAATGGTGTTGTTGACGCGGCGGGCCACGAGGCCCCAGGCCCCCTGCTGCGTGAGCATGTTGATACGAAACCGCCACCGCACGCCGTCGACCATGCAGGTATGTGCGAAGTCGGCCCCGCCGTCGGTGTCAAAGATCGCCCGCTGCCGCTCGTTCATGATCGGCGCGCAGAGCTTCTTCATCTGCTCGGCGTTGATCGGCGGATACTTGAGCGGCTGCAGCGAGCCCTTCACCCGCATGTAGGGCGGTTTGTCGACCTTGAGGTGGAGGTCGCTGCCGTTAAGCTTGACCATCGCCTCGAAGAGCCGGTCGATCTCGAGGCCAACCGGCTCGATCGGCACCGGGGCGGGAGCGGCGGCCGATCCGACGGAAGCCGAGGCTGCCGCGCTGGTGACCGAAGCCGATTCAGACGGCGCGGACGTGGGGTCGAGATTCGCCATGGTGCGCCTGCGGATGCGAGGGATGCGTCGTGGGATGCGCTGTATTCAAGGGACGGACGGGGATGCCCCGCCGTTCAAACAGTTCCTTCACCTCCCGGATCGTACACTCTCCGAAGTGGAAGATGCCAGCGGCCAGCGCCGCATCCGCCCCCCCGACCGCAATCGCATCCGCCAGGTGCTCCGGCCGGCCGGCCCCGCCGCTGGCGACCACCGGGATGCCCACCGCCCGGCTGACCGCGGCCGTGATCTCGAGGTCGTAGCCGTCGCGGGTGCCGTCGCGATCCATGCAGGTCAGCACGATCTCCCCGGCCCCGAGCGACTCGACCCGGCGGGCCCAGGCCACCGCCTCCAGCCCCGTCGGCACCCGGCCCCCGTTGACGAAGACCTCCCACATCTCGCGGCCATCCCGCTCGACCCGCTTCGGATCGATGTTCACGACGGTCGCACAGCTGCCGAGCCGGTCGGCCACCGCCGTGATCAGCTCCGGCGTCCGCACGGCCGACGAGTTGATGCTCACCTTCTCGGCACCGGCGTGGATGAGCCGCACGGCGTCGTCGAGCGTGCGGATGCCGCCCCCGACGGTGAACGGCATGAAGATCGTCTCCGAGACCCGCCGCACCACGTCGAGCATGATCGCGCGGCCCTCGTGGCTGGCGGTGATGTCGAGGAACACCAGTTCGTCGGCCCCCTCCGCCTCGTAGCGGGCGGCCACCGACACCGGGTCTCCGGCGTCGACGAGATCGAGAAACCGCGTGCCTTTGACGACCCGGCCCCGTTCGACGTCGAGGCAGGGAATGATGCGTTTGGCGAGCATGGTTTTGAACGCGTCCTCAGGTCGACCGGACGATGCGGCCCTCGTCAGGGCTCGAGGCGGTGGCATAGAGCTTCCTGGGAATCCGTCCGGCCAGCCAGGCCTGACGGCCCGCGAAGCAGGCCGCCCGCATCGCCTGCGCCATCCGCAGCGGCTGGGCGGCATGGGCGATCGCGGTGTTGAGCAGCACGCCGTCGACCCCCAGTTCCATCGCGGCGGCCACGTCGCTGGCGGTGCCCACGCCCGCATCCACGATGACCGGATAGTCGGGATCGCCCTCCTTCAGATACTCCATGCAGATCCGCAGGTTGTTGGCGTTGAGGATGCCCTGCCCGGAGCCGATCGGGCTGCCGGCCGGCATCACGCTGGCGGCGCCCAAGTCCTTGAGCCGCTTCGCGACGACCGGGTCGTCGCTCGTGTAGACAAGCACCGTGAAGCCCTCGTCCACCAGCCGCCGCGTCGCCTCCAGCGTGCCCACGGGATCGGGCAGCAGCGTGCGCTGGTCGCCGAGCACCTCGAGCTTCACCCACTCCGCCCCGGGGTTGCCGAGTTCGCGGAGCAGCTCGCGGCCGAGCCGGGCCACGCGAACCGCGTCGTCGGCCGTGTAGCAGCCGGCGGTGTTGGGCAGGAGCACGTACCGCGAGGTGTCGATGTGGTCGAGGATGTTCTCGCCGGCCGCATTGACGAGCCGCTCTCGCCGCACCGCCACCGTGACACAGTCGGTGCCCGAGGCGTCGAGGCAGGCGGCCATGTCCGCATGGCTGGCGTACTTGCCGGTTCCCACCACCAGCCGGCTGGCCAGCGTCATGCCGCCGACCCGCAGCGGCGTATCCCGCGCGCCGGGCGGGCCCGTCTCGGCCGTTGTGTCTTCGACGCGTGTCATCGCAGGACCGGGGGAGAGGGTCATCCGCCGCCCACGAG
>JBJTSM010000603.1:0-5382 GCA_046076685.1 Planctomycetia bacterium
CTCAGGCGCCTCCGAGCCCACGACCACCCACGTCCATCGGGGCTGCCGAGGAGCCGCCGAAGCGAGCGGAGCGTGTCCGGGCAGCCCGCCCGGCGGGGCGTGCCAGCCGACGCCTCTATCCATGTGCGTTCGTGCGACTAAACTCTACGACTTACTCGTCCCTTGGATTTTCCCCCCCCCCATGCCGCTGCAACTCGCCTTCAGTTCCAATGCCTACCTCGACGTTCCCGTCGAGCAGGCGATCGAGCGGATCGCCGGCTGCGGCTATCGGGGTATCGAACTGCTGGCGGACGTGCCTCATGCCTGGCCCGCCGGCCTGCTGCCGGTGCAGAAGGAGTCGATCCGCTCGTCGCTCCGGAAGCACGGCCTCACGATTTCGAACATCAACGCGTTCATGATGAACGCCATCGCCGATCCCCGGCAGCCCTACTGGCATCCAGGCTGGACCGATCCCGACCGGCACTACCGGGCGATCCGCCGGGAACACACGAAGCGGGCCCTCCGGCTCGCCGCGGAGCTCGGCGCCCCGGCGATTTCGACCGAACCGGGGGGCGAGCTGGCGGAGGGGCAGGGGCGGGCCGCCGCGACCGACATCTTCTACGACGAGATCATGCCCTGCCTCGACGTGGCCGCCGAGTGCGGCGTGACGCTCCTGATCGAGCCGGAGCCGGGCCTGCTGATCGAGCGGTTCGAGCAGTATCTCGAGTTCGCCGAGCGGATTGATCACCCGTCCCTGGGGCTCAATTTCGACATCGGCCACGCCTACTGCGTGAGCGAGGATCCGGCGGAGTGGGTGCCGCGGATGAAAAAGCACACGCGTCACTACCACTTCGAGGACATCGCGGCGACCCGCGTGCACCACCACCTCGTGCCGGGGGAGGGGGCGATCGATTTCGCGGGCGTGTTCAAGGCGATCGCCGCGCACACTCCCGACGTCTGGATCACGGTGGAGCTCTACCCGTATCGAGCCGGGCCCGACGAGGCGGCCCGTGCGGCCCGCACGCACCTGCTGGCGCAGGCCGCCGCAGCCGCCGTCACCGTCGCCTGACGCCGACAAGGGCTGGGATCAGCACATGCTCACGACGCTGCTCGACTGGGTGAGGCTCCTGCGGCTGCCGAACCACGCCACGGCCGTGGCCGATGTGCTTGCCGGCTTCTTGATCGTGTCGCAGACGCGGGCGATCGAGTGGCCACCGCAGGCACTGTGGTGGGCGATCGTCGCGTCGCTGGGGTTCTACGGCGCCGGCATGGTGCTCAACGACGTCTTCGATCTGGCGATCGACCGCCAGGAGCGGCCGGGGCGACCGCTGCCGAGCGGCCGGATCGTCCTGCGGGCCGCCGTGAACGCCGGCACCGTGCTGATGGCGGTCGGCAGCGCCGCGGCCTGCGCGACCGCGTTTACGGCGCAGACGCCATGGCCGGCGCTCGTCGGCGCGGTGCTCACCGCGGCGGTCTGGACCTACAACCGGCACGCCAAGGCCACGAGCCTGGGGCCGGTCGTGATGGGCGGCTGTCGATCCCTCAACTGGCTGCTGGGCATGACGGCGGCAGGCGGCCCGCAAGGACCGCACCAGTGGTTGCTTCCGATCGGCATGGGGGTCTACGTGATGGGGATCACGGCCTATGCCCGCGACGAGGCCGAGGAGAGCCGCTCGGGCACGCTGTCGGCCGGCATGCTCATCATGTTCGTCGGTCTGGCCACGGCGGGGCTTTTCCCCTGGCTCGCGGCCCGCGCCGGCGACGCCGGCGCCTGGCTCGAGGGGGCGAAGCTGTCGAACTGGCTCGTGCTCTGGGGGATGCTGACCGCCTCGATCCTGCTGCGGGCGGTGCTCGGCATCTTCGATCCGTCGAGCGGCCGCGTGCAGCAGGCGGTGGGCAATGCGATCATGGCGATCATCACGCTCGACGCCGTCCTCGTGCTGGCCACATGTGGCGAGCCCTGGTCGATCGTCGTGCTCCTGTTGCTGGTGCCCTTCCTCGTGGGGCGGCGGTTCGTCAGTCCCACCTGAAGCCGTTCTCGATCCCTGCTACCTTCCTCGGGCACCGCCCTCCATGCTGCTCGGCTACGGCACCAACGGCATCGGCGACGTCGATCCGCTCGACGCGATCCCCGTGCTTCGCGAACTGGGCTACCGTTCGCTCGCCATCACGCTCGACCGGCATACGATCGATCCCTTTGCGACCGACCTGCCCGCGCGGATCGCCCGCTGGCGGGAGGCACTCGCCCGCGCCGGTCTGGCCTGCGTGGTCGAGACCGGCGCCAGGCACCTCCTCGATCCCGTGCGGAAGCACGAGCCGACGCTCGTGACGGCCGACCGCGAGGCCCGGGGACGGCGCACCGATTTCCTCAGGCGCGCCGTGGACGTCGCCGTCGAACTCGGGGCGACCTGCGTTTCGCTCTGGTCGGGCGTGGTCCATGATGCGGCGGACGAGGCGGCGATCTGGAGCCGCCTCACCGGCAGCCTCGGTCCGGTGCTCGAGCATGCCGCGGCCCGGGGCATGCCGCTGGGATTCGAGCCCGAGCCGGGCATGGCGATCGACACGCTCGACCGCTACCACCAGTTGCTCGACCGGCTGGGGCGTCCCGACCACCTGCGGCTCACGGTCGACATCGGTCACATGGAATGCATGGGGGAGCGGCCGCCGGCCGACGTGCTCCGCCCATGGGTCGACCGCGTGGTCAACGTCCACGTCGACGACATGCGCTGCTGCCGTCACGAGCACCTGCCCCTGGGCCGGGGCGACGTCGAGTTTTCGCCGATTCTGGCCGCCCTCGCCGCGGGTGGCTACACGGGTGGCCTGCACGTCGAGCTGCCGCGGCAGTCGCACCGCTGGGTGGAGACCTCCCGGGAATCGGCCGCGTTCCTCTTGCCGCTGTTGTCCCTGATGCCCGCTCGATGATCTGCAGCGAGGCGTTCGTGCGTCCGGTTGTGGCATCGTGACTCAGGTCCTATGATCCGGAATCGTCGGACGTGATCGCCTCGGCCTCGACCCGTCGCCGATCGGGTGGGCCGCCGGGGAAGAGCGATTCCTTCAGGATGAAGGCGTACAGAGACAGATGTCGCGAGTCCGTGAGCTTCTGTCGCAACACGCCCCGGGGGCGTCCGTCGACCGCTGCTGGCCACTGACGCCCTTCGAAACCCTGATGTGGCTCGACGATCGGGAGGATTACCCGCTCGAGTACGAGATTCTGCTGAGGTTCACCGGATCCATCGATCCGGATGCCATGCGCGACGCCTGGCAGTTCGCGCTCGGCCGCCATCCGCTGCTGCGATCCACGATTCGGCCGCAGGCGGGAAAACTCGCCTGGCATGCCCCGGCCGGCGGCTGGGGCGAACTGGCCGTGGCCGCGGCCGGCGGCGGTGCGCCGCCCGCCCGGCAGCGGCTCAGCCTGCGGCACACGGGAGGTCTTGCGGGCTCGTTGTGCGAGACGGCGTCCGGATGGGAGCTACGGCTGCTCTTCCATCACGCCTGTTGCGACGGCCATGGGGCGAGGATGTTTCTGCAAGATCTGGTTCTGGCCTACGTCGTCCTTCGCGGCAACTCGCGCCATGCCAATCCGTTTTTCCGGGCGGATATCGCGCACCTCGACCGCCGCGGGGACTTTGCCGCCGCCCGAGGGCCCGGCCATGCGCCGTGGCAGCGATTGCAGCGGGCGTTGCTCTTCGCCCTCTGCCGGCCGGGGCCGGTCGCCGCCGTCCCTCCGCCGAACACCCCGCCGGGAGATACGCAGAGCGCACTGGGTGTCTGTTTTCATACGTTTTCACCCGACCAGGTGACGCGGATGAGTCGGGGACGCCATGCCTACCACGCGACGTTCAACGACCTCGCGGTCGCGATGCTCTTTCAGATCATCGGCGACTGGCAGCGGGACCGTGCCGTCGCTTCACGGAGCCGCGTTCGTATCGCCGTGCCCACCGACCTGCGAAGCCGGGAGGACGAGCGCATGCCGGCGACGAATCGCTACACCTATCTGTTTCTCGATCGTCGCGTCGAGGACTGTGGTCGCTGGCCTGCGATCCTCGCCGACGTCCAACGCGACATGCAGATGCAGCGGCAGTCGCGGCGGGGGCTCGAGTTCCTGGAGAGCCTGGCTTTGGCCGCCCGGCACGAACGGCTGCTCGAGTGGCTGGTTCGGGCCGGTACCTGTTTCACGACGGCGGTGCTGACGAATCTCGGCGATCCCTCCTGGCGGCTCCGGAAACGCTTGCGCATCGATGCCGACGGCCTGATGTGGATCGACGAGGCGCGATGCACCGATATTCGGATCCAGACGCCGCCGCTCCGGCCACGCACGCGCTGGGGGGTGGGGATCTCGGAGTACGCGGGCCGGATGACGATCTCCTTCCGCTACGACGCCACGGCCATGACTCCGGCTGACGCCGGGGACGTGTTGCGGCGGTACGTCGCGGAGTGGGAGCCGCTGCTGGACGCCGTGCCGTAGGCTCTTGGCCGTTCCGGTGGTCTCGAGTCACACCCACTCGGCGGGCGGCTCGATGGAGTCGGCGGGCCGCTTGCCCGCGTCGACGCGGCCGGAGCCGGCCAGCCGGCTCGTCGCCTTCACGGCCATGTCGCCGTCGCAGGCGATCTGGCAGGAGAGCCGCAGGCCTTTCTGGCCCGCGAGTCCCTTGGCCGCGAGCACGTCCCGCTCGGCCTTCGTCATCGCGGCGGGTTCGCCCGACACGAACTCGACCCGGCAGGTGGTGCACCGCGCCACGCCGCCGCAGGCGTGCAATTGATCGACGTCGCATTCGTCCACCAGCGCGTTCACCAGCCGCTTTCCGGCCGGCACGTCGAATGATCCCACGCCTTCAATCGTCAGTTTGGGCATGTGCCTTGCTCTCCGGGAGTTGTCGTACGAAAAGGATTGAAAGAGTCGGTCGTCGGAGCCGGGCGTCAGATTTTGGCCGGAGCCGGCGGTGTCGTGCCGGGGGCGGGCTCTGCGGCTGCCGCCGGCTTCGGCTTCGGCTGCTTGTCGTCGAGGTTCGCCTTCATGTCCTCGTCCGTCACGGCCGATGCCACGCCCGCGGTCGGCACCTCGAGCCCGGCGGTCCAGACGAGGGCATTGAGCATCATCGTGCGGAAATCGTCGTTGGACCAGTTCCGATGGAAGTGGGCGCCGGTGCAGCCGAAGCCGCGGCCGCCGTCGGGGCGTTCGTAGGCCCAGGCCAGCACCTCGCGCAGGCCTTTCCCCTTGCCGTCTCGCACCACGGGGTTGTTCGAATGCGGGCCATCCGGCCTCTCGCGGGTCGCATCGGGCGGCACGGCCGACAGGATCGCCGTCGCGCCGGTCGTCGGCTCGCGAAACCGCATGTGGTAGTACCACTCGTCGTTGGTCTCGAACGGCTTCACGCCCCGCGTGATCGGGTGTCCCTGGGCCAG